>CALGZA010000107.1 GCA_937934595.1 uncultured Verrucomicrobiales bacterium
TACCTGAAACAAGTCCTGACGCACTTGCCCGCAAACCCGACCCAAGCTGAAGCCGCCAGCCTAACACCCAGAGCTATCGCCAAAACCCAAAAACGGCACCCAAAAGCATCCAGTCAATAAGGAGAAATATGTGACGCTTACAGTTGTTAGATGAATTTAGGAAATCTTTAATTCTGCAAATTGAGGTTGGCGGAGGTTGCCTTACGGTGAACACAGTCGGCAACAAACAAAAAAGTTCCTTGCCGAGACAAGGAACTTGAAAAGATAAAAAAGTAAAAATTTATAAATTATGATCGTCTGCGGCGTAGCGCAAATCCTAGTAACCCACCAGAAAAGAGCAAAGCCGAAGTAGGCTCAGGAACTATAACTACAAATTCCGCTGTCTGAGTGTTACCAAATAAGTTGTTAAAACTAACATTCTCACCTTCTTTGGGTAATATCCATGTGCTATCTCTAGCAACACCATAAATATCACCAGTATTTAACGTGACACCTGTTCCAGTTAAATCAGGAAACCATATCATCGCCACATTTTGACCAGCAAACGCATCGTTTGCTAAAGGCGTTGAACTAAGATCATAAGGACCTGCTCCTGATGCAACAAATCCTGTACCTGGTGCAAGAGGAAAAGGCTGTGATTCACCTGCGTCAAGTACGAAATATTTGCCATTACCTATAGTCTGCCCTATACTAACGGTATCTCCCATGACAATGTCTTCAAAAGAGTCATTGTTAAAAGCTACCAGCAGTGCATAAGTGTTAGGTGAAGTTAATTCTACTCCATTTTCATCGCCTAAATTTGTGACGGTGGCATCAGTTATGGTTATCGTTGCATTGGCTGTCAACAGAGTTGATGCTAGCAAAAAAGCTATTTTTTTCATATTATCATTTTATTCCGCAAACGGATTATACGGTAGTGTTGTTTGATGTTGTTTCTTATCATTGGCAGTTTCAGAGGACTTTCTAACTATAAACGCTGAACCTGCTGCTAAATTTATTTGTGCCGGATTTACTAAACCACCAAGAGGATTAGAGGTATCAACCCATCCACTTCCAGTTATAAATACATAAGAATTTTTAGGTGCTTTGTTAAATCCTTGCTCATCATTATCGAAAACTAAAAGACGATCGCCGTCAACAGTTAAAACATTCGATGTAGATTTGAATGCTGCTGATGAATCTAGACCTGTTTCAGAAAGTTTAACATCTACGGGAAAGCCAAAAGCAACATGACTATCCTGCTCGATCACGTTACTAGTAAGTAATAATTTAGAATCGGTTAGAGGCACATCACCAACTAGATTCTTGGAAACATCTGCATTAGTCAGATTACGCATCATATAAAAAGAATTCCTAGGAAGCACTACATCCTTAACCTGACCTGCTAGCAAATTAGACTTATCCACCCAGCCTGTGCCGGTGATAAATTGATAAGTATGGTCCGATGCTATATTTACTCCATCTACATTATTGGGTTTAGTTTGAATACTTGAGCCTGATTGCAATACACTAGTAATCTGAGGAAACCCATCACCATTAGGAAACAGTGTATCTAAAGTCCAATGAGGCCTAATTACAAAACTGTCATTTGAAGATGATCCAAGTAGAGCCTGAACACTCTGATTCCCGTCCTGAGCTAGAGTAATGGATGTTGTACCATTGGATACAACGTCGAAAGATCTGCCTTCAAGAACACCAGTAGTAAAAAGTAGATAGTATTTTTCCTGCTGGCTTCCATCTGCATACTGCAAAGCATTAGCAGTTAAATCTGCGCTGGAAATATTCACTACGTTACCAGAAACACTGGCTACTGCACCACTAAAAACCCTAGGTCTATCCATAGGTAACGAAAACGCAGTATCTGACTGAGCCTTAAATGTTAACTTAACATATCCTACAGGAGCAGTAACTTCCGCACTGGCAGTCTGGCCAACAGTAGTTAGCGCAATTAAACCAGCCACAGAACAAGCCGTTAATTTAGTTATGATATTCTTTTTTGTATAATTATTATTTTTCATTGTTTTGTAATTTAGCGGTTGAGAGAAATATGTGCTAACACACCTAACGTTTTGTAATATGAACATATTATAGCATTTCGCAAGATATAAAACTAATATTTTTTCACTTTATCTGTGGTACATGGTACCACAAGGATTCACTATTCAAAAATCAAATTCCCTTAAGCATAAAAAAAGAACCCTTTTAAAAAAAAATCACATACTTGCCCATTGTTTCTCATTATTACAAAGCATCCTCATAGTATTCCTGAAGCTGATCCGGTAAATCAACCAAAATAATAGGCAACTCTGACTCTATTTCCTCCAAATGACCTAGCTCCACCTCGTTAAGCTCCTGATCCACTGATGTATGACTGCACCATTGACTAGACTGAAATAAGTCAAGCAACGCATGCGCCCCTACCTCATCCAGCGACTTTAGCAACCCGTCATGATTCAAAGAACTGACCCAGAAGCCATGCAAGCCCTCCTCTTCAGTAATCGTAACCACCTCAACAGCATTAACTATATGCTTCTCCACATCACTAAGTTTCCTCTCTGGCTCATTTTCCACGCTCTCAAGTAGCTCCTCTATCGCTTCACTAAAATCTAACATAATTGATGGCGCTATTCGTCTTTCGTAGGAGAAGTTTTGTCAAACAGATTTTAAAAATTATACCACACATTAAAAAACAGGACACAGCCACCGAGTAATCCCTGACTTCACTGACACCAGATAATGAAACAAATAAGTCAAATAACTGATTAGGTTTTATTACCATCAAGGAGCAACAAAAAATAATGCAGGCATCATAGCTGAAAAATTACGTATAAAGTAACAAAGCCCCCCCCCCCAGATCCACTCAGAATGTGAAACACGTTCTAAAACACCGCATATCATCATTTACCTGCCTTGTTCTACAGAGTATTATACAGCACATCAAAACACCTCAACAGACATCACAACCTCCCCCGAGACACTACCCTTTGCCAGGAGGTGTTCTATGATCGCCAAAATACTTCTCACTTCTATAGCGCAACCACACCCTCAAAACCTGAGGAACCTTTTCCCGCTGCTCCCTAGTAAGCATCTCATAAAGCCCAATAGCCCGCTCACGCTCACGCCTACAAGATTTATTATTATGTGCATCCCAGTGACGACGCGCCATACGTATCCTACGATTCACCTCCTTAACAAGCTCCTTCCCTACCAGGGGTTTATTGAGCTTTTTCCGGATATTCTTTTTAGCAGGCACTCACATATAATAGCCATAAACAACAAAACCGTAAACGCTTAATATTTGATCTCGGAAATCTCGATTTCCGCTTGCATATCGGCCAAATTCGTCAAATATCCGTCAACCATGGCAAGAATCAACGACAATTTCTTAAAACTAAAGGCAGGATATCTTTTCCCTGAAATCGGCAGACGCGTTGGCGCATTCACACAAGCTAACCCTGATAAAGCAGCATCACTCATAAAGTGCGGCATCGGTGACGTCACCGAAGCTCTTCCAGAAGCAGTCCGCGAAGCCATGCACAAAGCAGTAGACGAGCTAGGTAACCGCGACACCTTCCGCGGATACGGCCCAGAACAAGGCTACGACTTCCTCAGAGAAGCTATCGCTGACAACTGCTACGTTAACCTAAACATCAGCGCAGACGACATCTTCATCTCAGACGGCTCAAAATGTGACTCCGGAAACATCCTAGACATATTCGGCCAAGATAATAAAATAGCCATCACTGACCCCGTCTACCCAGTCTACGTAGACACTAACGTCATGATCGGAAACACAGGCGATGCAGACGAAAACGGACGCTACGAAGGCCTTGTTTACCTGCCATGCACCGCAGAAAATAACTTTGTCCCCGCTATACCAGATGAAAAAGTAGACATCATCTACCTCTGCTACCCCAATAATCCATCAGGCGCATCAGCCACCCGCGAACAGCTCGCAGCATGGGTTAACTACGCAAAAGCTAACGACGCCATCATCCTCTACGATGCCGCCTATGAAGCATTTATCCAAGACCCAGACGTCCCCCGCTCCATCTACGAAATCGAAGGCGCACACGACTGTGCCCTCGAATTCCGCTCATTCTCTAAAAATGGCGGCTTCACAGGCGTTCGTTGCGGATACATTACCATACCAGATTCGGTCACAGGCGCCTCAGCCAGCGGCGAGCGCATCTCAATCAAACAGCTCTGGTCACGACGCACCTCCACTAAGTTTAACGGCGCCTCATACCCCGTCCAGCGCGGCGCAGAAGCTATCTTCTCAGAGGCTGGTAAAAAACAAGTAGCAGAACTCGTAGCACACTATATGGGCAATGCCAAACTACTCCGTGAAGCATGCTCCGAAATAGGACTCAACGTCTTCGGCGGCGAAAACGCTCCATACGTATGGGTCGCTTGCCCAGAAGGACTCACCAGCTGGGACATGTTCGACAAAATGCTAGAAGAAGCTAACGTCGTCATCACACCTGGATCAGGATTCGGAGCCGCAGGTGAAGGATACTTCCGTATCTCAGCATTCAACTCACGTGAAAACGTCATCGAAGTCTGCACCAGACTCAAAAATCACCTCTAAGCTACAACAATAGCAGCTCAAATTCAAAAAACACCTCCACAAACCAACTCACAAACCAAAACCTAAACAAATGGCTATCCTAGAAGTCTCAAACCTCACCACCAGATTCCACACCAGAAACGGTATCGTGCACGCCGTCGAAGATGTCTCTTTCTCAGTGGATAAAGGTGAAACTCTTGGTATAGTCGGTGAGTCAGGTTCAGGTAAGTCGGTGAGCTGCTACTCCCTCCTCGGACTCATCCCCACCCCTCCAGGAAAAATCCACTCAGGGAAAGCCATATTTGACGGCTCAGACCTCATCCAAGCCAGCGCCAGCCAACTACGTAAAATCCGCGGCAAACGAGTATCCATGATCTTCCAAGACCCCATGACCTCGTTAAACCCATACCTCAAGATCTCCACTCAGCTCACCGAACCACTAGCAATCCATGAAGGAATCAAAGGCAAAGCAGCACTCCACAAAGCCATCGACGCTCTCGCTGAAGTAGGCATTCCAGAACCCGAAAAAAGAATCCAGTCCTACCCTCACGAGTTCTCAGGAGGTATGCGCCAGCGCGTCATGATCGCCATGGCCCTCATCACCAGACCAGAGCTCCTCATCTGTGACGAGCCTACCACTGCACTCGATGTCACCGTTCAAAAACAAGTCCTAGATCTCATAAAAGATAGACAAAATGAGCTCGGCACAGCTGTCATATTAGTCACCCACGACCTAGCAGTAGTCAAACAAACGTGTGATAAAGTCAACGTCATGTACTCAGGCAGAATCGTCGAAAGTGCTCCAGCTAACGCCCTTTTCGCAAACCCAATGCACGCCTACACCAGAGCCCTCCTTCAGTCTATCCCTGCCACTCATAAGAAAGGCGAAGAGCTATTTACCATACCTGGCCTGCCTCCAGTCCTCACTTCACCACCTAAAGGTTGCGCATTCTCGCCAAGAAACACCCTCGGAAACAAAGAACTCTGTATCCAAGACCACCACCCCAAACTCGTGGAAAAAACCCCACAGCACTTCGTCCAGGACTGCGAAGGCTGCCTCTGCTAACCCCAAACCATGCTCCCTCAACTTAAAAGCATGAAAAACATCTTCATCATCCTCACTCTCTGCGCATCAATCGTCGCAGCAAAAGAACCCCCCTCTCAACAATCAAATACAAACACCACCCTCACAAGAATAGCCTGCGGATCCTGCTTCAAACCAAACTACCGCACTGCCAATAAAATCTGGCAAACCATCGCCTCCACAAAACCTCAAATCTTCCTATTCATGGGAGACAACATCTACGGAGACACCCATGACATGGACGTCTTACGCGCCAAATACAAAGCACTTACAGAACTTCCCGAATACGCCAAATTCTCGAAACAACACAAAATCATCCCAACCTGGGACGACCACGACTACGGCAAAAACGATGCCGGTGCAGAATACCCACAAAAAGCCCAATCACAAAAAATCTTCCTAGACACTTTCGGATTCCCTCATAACCACCCCGCAAGAAAACGCAAAGGAATCTACCATACTCACACCCAAGGAAAAACTGGACAACTCACTCAAATCATCAACCTAGATACCCGCTACCACCGCAGCCCACTCGATCGCAGAAAAGTCGGTAGACGCAAAAAATACTTCCCCATCACAGACCCTAAAGCAACCATACTAGGAACCGAACAATGGAAATGGCTAGAAGCACAGCTACTCAAACCCGCAGACCTACGCATCATCGTCTCCAGTATCCAAATCATCTCCAAAGAACACATCTACGAAAAATGGGAAAATATCCCAGCAGAAAGAACCCGCTTCATCCAGCTACTCAAGAAATCAAACGTAAAACGCCTCATCCTCCTCAGCGGTGACCGCCACCTAGCTGAACTTTCTAAACTCACCCCAAAAGAAACAGGGCTCAATTTCAACCTTATAGAAATGACATCCAGTGGACTCACTCATGCCGGTGCCCCAAGAGCTAAAAACCAACACCGCATCCCAGGAAGCTACTCAAATAAAATCAACTTCGGCACCTTAGAAATCGACTGGTCAAACAAAATCCCCACCGTCACCCTATCCATACGTGACAGAAATGCCAAAGCCATCAGCACAACCACAACCAACTTCAAAGAATAAAAGAACAATCTATCCCCCTCCACTAAATCAATACAGAAAAATACCAATATCACCTCTCTTTCCATCTAATACCATTTGAACTGTTAGAATGGATTGATAGCACAACAAGATAGCAAGAGTAGCAAGGCAAGAGGAAAGCGAATAGTGGTCTATGCATCTGACAAATAACGAAGCTAATCTTGATAGATTGTTTTGCTCTTCAAAAAATCAGCTCTGCTGCTCCCAAATGTATTAAAACCACTATCAACCCATAATAACTGTAAAAAACGAGTAACTAACAAATAAAAAAGCCACTCAACTCAATGAGTGACTTAAGATCAAATAAACGTAAACCTCCCCTAACTAGAAGACGCTTTCTCGTCAGATTTAGGTTTCCGCTTTAAAGGCTTGAAAATTAATTCATCCCCACCCTTCTTACGACTAACCTTCACATTATCCCCCTCCTTCACCTCACCTCTGAGTAACGCTTCCGCCAAAGGATCTTCCATAAATCTCTCAACAGCACGCCTCATAGGTCTCGCTCCATACTTAGGATCATGCCCCTTCTCAACCAAAAGATCACGAGCAGCCTTATCGAGCTTAATCGTGATAGACTTCTGCTCAAGCCTCTCATAGAGCTTACTACACTCAAGATCCACAATAACATCGAGATCCTTCTTCTCAAGCGAATGGAAGACAACAAGCTCATCAAGCCTATTCAAAAACTCCGGCTTGAAAAACTTACCAGACTCTTCCAAGGTCTTACTCTTCATACCCTCGTAATCCGCCTCATCCTCACTCATCGCACCAAAGCCAAGTGCCGACTGTCGCTTCACTGTCGATGCCCCCACATTGGATGTTAAAATAATAATCGTATTTCTGAAATCAATCTTCCTTCCAAAACTATCCGTAACCATACCCTCCTCAAGAATCTGTAGTAACAAATTCATCACATCAGGGTGCGCTTTCTCAATCTCATCAAAAAGTATCACTGAATACGGCCTGCGTCTAACAGCTTCAGAAAGCTGACCACCTTCCTCATACCCCACATACCCCGGAGGTGATCCTATCAACCGACTCGTCGAAAACTTCTCCATATACTCAGACATGTCGATCTGTATCAAAGAGTCCGTATCACCAAACATGAATTCCGCCAAGTTGCGAGCTAGATAGGTCTTACCCACTCCAGTAGGCCCCAAGAACAAAAATGAACCAATAGGACGTCGTGGATCTTTCAAATCAGCACGTGACCTCCTCAAAGCCTTACTAATAGCTATCACCGCCTCATCCTGCCCTACAACCCGTGACTTCAAGTCCTCTTCCATCTTGAGCAGTTTCTCAGCCTCTTTCTCCTCCATGCGCTGAAGAGGTATACCAGTCCACTTAGACACTACTGTCATAATGTCATCTTCATTCACCTCTATGACACTCTCATCACTCTCTGTCTTCCAGTCAGATAAAATATCCTCTAACTTCTGCTTCGCCTTCTTCTCCTCATCCCTACATGATGCAGCCTTCTCAAAGTCCTGCTCATCTATCGCTCCCACCTTCGCCTTATTGATAACCTGGATCTCAGCCTCTAGCTCCTTCAGCTCAGGCGGTCGCGTCATCTGACTAATACGCGCCCTTGAACCAGCCTCATCTAATACATCAATTGCCTTGTCCGGAAGAAATCTACCAGTCAAATAACGAGATGATAACTTCACTGACGCCTCCAGTGCATCCTCAGTATACCGCGCCTTATGATGACTCTCATACTTCTCTCGTAATCCTTGAAGGATCTTAACCGTATCTTCCTGTGTAGGTTCCTCCACCCTCACCTGCTGAAATCGTCTCTCTAACGCTGAATCTTTCTCTATAAATTTCCTATACTCATTCAGTGTAGTAGCACCCACACACTGCAACTCAGAACGACTCAACGCTGGCTTAATTATGTTAGAAGCATCCATCGCTCCCTCGGCAGATCCAGCTCCCACAATAGTATGAAGCTCGTCAATAAAGAGAATAACATCCCCCACCTTCTTAATTTCATCCATCACAGCCTTGATACGCTCCTCAAACTGCCCCCTATACTTAGTTCCCGCCACCATCAGAGCAAGATCCAGTGTCACCACCTTCTTATCTCGCAACAACTCAGGAACATTTCCAGATACAATCTCCTGTGCTAAACCCTCAATAATTGCCGTTTTACCTACTCCCGCCTCACCTACAAGCACCGGATTATTCTTAGTCCGTCGACAAAGAATCTGGATCACACGCTCAGTCTCTGACTGCCTTCCTATAACCGGATCAAGCTTACCCTCTCTCGCTACCTTGGTAAGATCTCTACCAAATGCCTTCAAAGCTGGTGTCTTTGTCTTATCCTTACCATCAGACCCTTCTTCATCATCGGAATCATCAGATTCATCTTCAAACGCCTCAAAAATATCCTCATCATTATCATCAGGATCAAAATTAGGATCAATTTCAGCCAAAACCTCCTGACGTGTCGTCTGAATACTTATATTTAAACTATTTAATACACGTGCAGCCACACCCTCACCTTCATGCAGCAAACCCAGTAAAAGATGCTCAGTCCCTACATAAGAATGATTTAGTTGCTTCGCCTCCTTGTCCGCTAAACTAAGAACCTTCTTCACACGCGGAGTATAAGGAATCTGTCCAGATATCGTCTGATCCGGTCCCTTACCTACCTGCTTCTCCACCTCAACTCGCACAGTCTCTAACTGAAGTCCCATCTTCTCTAAAACATTCACAGCCACACCCTGACCTAGCTTTATAAGACCCAGTAGCACATGCTCAGTGCCTACGTAATTGTGATTAAAGCGCTCTGCTTCCTTCCTGGCTAACGCCAATACCTGCTGTGCTCTCGGAGTGAAATTATTCATTCTATTCTAATCTATGGGGGGCTCTATGGGAAGCTCATCACCATCATCAGTGATGTCTACTTCATTCGCTACATTACTAATAGCAGGTGGTTTTAAATTTTGCAACTGATCACGTATTATTTCTGCTCTTATAACATCTCTCTTCTCAGGTTCTAACTCCTTCCCTGCATAGAGCTGTAAATGCGCAGGCTGTATCTCCATCATCAACTCATCACACAACTGCATCGTACCCTCAGGAAAATAACCTAAATCAGCACCCAAACGCATCAAAGATATATGCGTAAACGCCTCCTTTGAATCAAATAAATGAGCATGCTTTAATATCCCATATGCCCTGCATATTTTATCCGTAAGCGTATCAGAATCCTCCTCCATCATCTTCAACCGTGCATTCCGCTCATGATTCGCTACCTGCTTAATCACGCGCTCCAACCGATCTATTATAGATTCCTCAGACTCCCCAAGCGTAGACTGATTAGATATCTGAAATAAATCACCCAGCGACTCAGTACCCTCACCAAATAACCCTCTCACCACCAACCCTATCTTACCCACTGCCTGAAGCACTTGATTTATCTGATTTGACAACACTAAAGCCGGCAAATGCAACATCGCAGATGCCCTCATACCCGTTCCCAAATTAGTAGGACACGCTGTAATATAACCTAACTTAGCATCAAATGCATATCGCAACTTCGTCTCAAGCTCCTTGTCTAAAGAATCTAGTAAATCATAAGCCTCTCGCAATCGCATCCCAGAATAAATAGACTGCATCCTCAAATGGTCTTCCTCATTAACCATCAATGATAATGACTGCTTCCTATTTACCACCGCTGCACACCCCTCACTCCTCGCTGCCTGCTCCCTACTGATAAGATGTCGCTCCACCATCACCTGCTTTTGCAATGAATCTAAATTCGATAACTCCTGAGAAAAACCATCCTTCATCGTCGCTAAACTCCTCACTTCAGGAAGAATCGTATTCATGATCTCCTTCCGCTCAGCCTTCATAGCCCAGCCAGGAAAAGGCTCCTCTCGCAGATTACGAGCCAGACGTATCCTACTCGTTATCACCACAGCATTCTCCTTTCCCTTACCTGTCATCCAGTCGGCAGGATGCTTCACTAATGTCGTAAATCTCATCATATCACTACTAACCCTCAGATAAACTCTTCCTTAAAACCAATAACTCCTCTTTATACTGACCTGCCTTCTCATACTCCTCATTCTCAATAGCCTTTGCCAGCTTCAACTCCAAATCCTCTACTCTCTCTTTACCCTCTATCGCCTGAAGCATCCCTTCAGGAACTTTCCCTATATGCTGTGTCCCCTTATGCATATTCCCTATCATATTCCTCACTTCTTGTTCAAAGACCTCATAACACGCACTACAGCCTAATCTACCAACATTATGCAAATCATCCAAAGTAAACCCACACTGCAAACACTCACCGCCCATGCTCAATGTATCTCTTCCCACTTCCGGAGTCTCTTGTCCATCATTCATCAGCATATCTGAAATATTAAAATTATCTAAATTCGTTATCCCCTTCTCATCTGCACAGCCAGCACAGAGATGGGTCTTTTGTGACTTATCTCCCACTATCTTAGTAAAGATCACAGTCGCTTCTTGTTCACAGAATTGGCACTTCATTGTTATAATCAAGATACACACGGTTACATTCAGATGCGAAGACTTTTCTCAGGAAAATAACTTTTCCGTAATACGAATTTCACTTCACTGAACACACACATTGAACATCAACCTCAAAATAAGTGATTTACAACCAATAAACGACCAATCCCCACAAACATTCCCACCTTCTCACCAACACTTACATAAAGTAAAACAATGAGAAAAAATAGCAGAACCCCAACCACCGACCACATGACTTTTACTGCGAAGCATTTAACTATAAGCTTGGTTATATCCATTTTCTAAGAAAAGATACCTCCACTACCCCCATGACCACTCTCAAAGAAAGCAAGATCATCTTCTGCCTCGCCTTGCCCCTCATCATCGGTCAAATAGGCCAAATGCTACTCGGACTCGTAGACTCCATCATGATAGCCAAGCTCGGAGTTACCGAACTCGCCGCTCTCACCATGGCAAACAACCTTTTCAACATCCCCTTCATTTTCGGAATCGGAATCATGACCTGCGTCTCCATTCGCACAGCAAACGAAAAAGGAGCTAATAACCCCTCTGAAGCCAGAGCTATCTGCATCAATGGAACCTACCTCTCTCTCATTATCGGCTCCATATTCTTCCTCCTCTCCTGGATCACCAGCTACCACCTAGATTTCTTAAACCAAGACCCAGAAGTCGCCACCAGATCAAAAGACTATTTCATCATTATCAGCGTATCACTCATCCCAGGAATATTAGCTGCTACTCTCAAAAACCACGCAGACGCTCTAGATAAAATGTGGACCGCATTCTCCATCAGCATGGCCAGTGTAGCTCTAAACATCCTCTTAAATTGGATCCTCATCTACGGAAATCTAGGAGCCCCCGCCATGGGACTCGAGGGCGCAGGCTACGCCACCCTCATTTCACGCACACTTCTAGCCATATCAATGATTATCTGGTTCACCATGGACTCTAACCTGGCATCATGGACACCTCTCAAATGGATTCAAAAAATCAACTGGAAAGAAATCTCTTCACTCTTCAAACTCGGCTTCCCAGCAGGACTACACATCCTCACAGAAGTTGGAGCATTCGTAATGAGTGGCATCATGATGGGATGGATCAGCAAAGAAGCCCTCGCAGCTCAGCAGATCGCCATGGTCTGCACCGGCACAGCATTCATGATACCCCTCGGCATCTCTATCGCACTCACCATGCGCATTGCCGAAACAAGAGGCACCAAGCTCACCTCAGACCTCCGCTCTACATACTTATCTGGTTGGCTTCTCACCCTCATATTATCCACCCTCACAGCACTTCTCTTCATCATCTTCGGAGAATATCTAGCAACTCTATTCATAAAAAACACCCCCACCGTAATCTCATTCGCCACTAGCTTCCTAATCGTCGCAGGCGTATTCCAAATTGTCGATGGTCAGCAAGTCGCCTCCGCAGGCATGCTCCGCGGGCATCAAGATACTAAAACACCAGCCATGATCGCATTTATTTCATACTGGATAATAGGCATACCCTTCGGTTACACCCTAGCATTCCACTCTAAAATCGGAGCAGTCGGAATATGGTGGGGACTTGCTCTTGGCCTTACCATTGCTTGCATATCACTCGCCATCAGAGTCTGGAAATTCAATCCATCAAAAAAATACACTAATACCCAGCACTAACTCAAAACAGACAAAAATTCTCTGGAATAAAAATCTCTCATCACTCTCATACCTTCGTAAACCAACTGGACAAACCAGTAAAACACAACTAAACTAAAACCAATATGAAATTACTATACACTATTTTATCAGCATCCACACTAGGCTTTACAGCGATCGCTTCAGCAGAGAAAACATGCAAATTAAACCAAAAACACTGTGCATTAACGACAGCGAAAACAGAAAAATGCAGCAAACAAAAATGCGATACAGAATGTGACGAAGACTCACTAACCAATCTCGTAGTCACAGGCATGACATGCGGCAAATGCTCCACTAAACTAAAAGCATCACTCGCCAAAATCGAAGGAGTCACTGTCAAAAAAGTCTGCCTCAAGTCCGGCAACGTCGCAGTCAAAATCAACGCAGATAAAGCCAACGCAGCTAAAGTTCACGCCGCCATCGCAGACACCGGCTTCAAAGTAGCCGGCGAGAAACTAAACATCCCAGTAACAGGAATGACATGCGGAGCATGCACCAAAAAAGTAAGCACCGCCCTCACATCACTAGAAGGATGTTCTGTGAATAGTGTTTGTCATAAGTCAGGCCACGCATCAGTCACCATAGACACAGCGAAAACATCGAAAGAGAAAGTCATCAAAGCTATCACCAACTCAGGATTCAAAGTAACAACAGCAAAAAAAAGCGCACCTGTGAAAGGCTAGTAGTCGCTCCAAAAAAAATACATACCCTTTTAAAAAACACCAAGCTCTCAGTGCAATCGCACCTGAGAGCTTTTCACGTCCACCCCAAAAACAACTTAAATTTAATTTGTTCTCACCTAAACCATCTACTAACTTAACCCCAACATGAACAGAAGGAACTTTATTAAGACATCCGCCGCCACCATAGTCGCTAACGCACTCACCTCACTCAATAGCCCTGCTTCTAATTCACCAACAGCTCCACTATTCGAAATCTCACTAGCGGAATGGTCACTTCACCGCACCATCTGGAAAAAACAACTCACAAACCTAGATTTCCCAAAATACGCCAAAGATCAATTCGGCATCACAGCCGTCGAATACGTCAACGTCTTCTTCAAAGATAAAGCCCTAGACAATAAATACCTGACAGAACTCAAAAAACGAACTTCAGATGAATCCATCAAAAATCTCCTCATCATGGTAGACGCAGAAGGCCACATCGGAGCCAAAAATCTCAAACAAAGACAACAAGCCGTAGATAACCATAAAAAATGGGTCGAAGCTGCAAAATCACTAGGATGCCACTCCATCAGGGTCAACGCCCACACATCAGGAAAAGATCGCCACGAAAAAACTCTAAACACCATCGATGGACTCACCAAACTCTCAGAATTCGCAAAACCACTCAACATCAACATCATCGTCGAAAACCACGGCGGCCTCTCATCTGACGGAGCCTGGCTCGCTAATGTCCTCAAAACCGTCAACCTCCCAAACTGTGGATCACTCCCAGACTTCGGTAACTTCTACAAATACGATCGCTACCAAGGAATCTCAGACCTGATGCCATTCGCCAAAGGCGTAAGCGCCAAAAGCAATGCATTCGATGACAAAGGAAACGAAAAATACACAGACTTCTACAAAGCAATGAAAATCTGCCTCGATGCCGGCTACCGCGGTCACGTTGGCATAGAATGGGCTGGTAACAAAATCTCAGAACCCGAAGGCATCCTCAAAACAAAAGCTCTCCTCGAAAAAATACGCAAATCAATGACCAAAACAAATTAAATAAACCAACAAAAACAACCCCACTCACTACAAATTGTAAATTTACTCGAAGTTTTCCCGACCTTTACAAGATTTGCACTTGGAATCTCCTCCCCACTCACCTACCAAGTGCTCAGCAGATCTCACTATGCGCACTTTACACACATTACTTAAAAAAGAACTGAAGCAATTTTTCTTCTCACCATTCGGCTGGGTTGTATTCGCTATCATCATGCTCCTTCAAGGATACTGTCTATCTTCAGTCCTTGAACAATACAGTAAAAAACCAGTAGTAAACAACATCCTCCTAGATAGCCTTTCCAGCTTTATCTTTACCATCTACTTCCTCTTCCTCTTCCCACTCATCACCATGAAACTCTTCGCAGAAGAAGAACGCAGCGGAACACTAGAAACCCTAATGACCGCTCCCATAAAAACCTGGCAAGTAGTCCTGTCTAAATACCTAGCAGCCCTCACATTCTACTGCTGCCTCTGGATACCTCTCTTTATACAAACCAAAATCTTTAGCTTCTTCTCCAGCACACCCATCCCACTCACAGGCGGTGAAATGACTGGCGTATTCCTCATCCTATTCCTCATAGGAACCTTCTTTGTCGCCATCGGTTGCCTCGCATCATCTCTCACTTCAAGCCAAATCATCGCAGCCATCGTCACCTTCGGATCACTTGCACTCCTTATGGCACTCAGCCAAATCCCCATGATGATGGGAACAGAATTCAGCGGATCATACGGAGCCCAGATATTCCACTACATCAACCTAGGTGAACACATCAGCACGTTCGGACAAGGCCTCATAGACTCCCGCCCATTCGTATACTACTTATCCATGACACTCTTCACTCTCCTCCTCACTCACCACGTAGTAGACTACCGCCGCTGGAAAAACTAATTTCATAATCTCATGCCGTCTGACATAAACACAACTACTCCAGAAAATAATCCGGAAAACACAGCCTCGGAGGACAAAAAAAATACCTCAGAAACGCCCAGCAAAACCGTGACAAATAAAAAATCAAAAAAATCACACATCAACCGCTTCACCATCGGCTCAGTCATCATCATCCAGATCATCCTTGCATTCGTTTCTGTCTGCCTCATTAACTACCTCACTGCTGACAAACACATCAGAAAAGACCTCACTGCAGGCTCACAATACACCCTCTCAAAATACTCACTTGAATTCTTAAAAAGCGACCTCCTCAAAAATCACCCAGACACCATCAAAATATTTGTCATCCTAAAACAAAACCCAATCTACAGCCAAAGACTACGTAGCCTATTTGAAGAATACAGCAGAAACTCCGCAGCAGAAATAAAAGTAGAGTTTATCGACCGCGTCAAAGACGCAAACAGACTCAACGAAATATCCGCCATCTACAGCAAGTCATTTTACCAAGACAGCGTCCTCATTGACGCCACCACAGAAGCAGAAAAAGCATCCACTCATAAATCTGCAACCGCTAAAAATAACCCAACCCTAATCAACTCCGTCCCACTCAAACGCATCAGACAGTTCCCTATCCATGAGCTATTCACCATTGCAGAAGACGGATCTCGTATCCTAGCTTGGCAAGACGAAAAAATCATCACAACATACCTCCTCAGAGCGATCGAAGGCAAACCAAGAAAGTTCTACTTCATGGTCGATAAAAGTGAAATAGACGACCTCGGTGACGGCTCACCAGCTTGGACCACATTCAACAGCCTGCTCGACAGCCAAAACATCCAGCTTCTCCCCTTCCAAATCTCAGCTAATAAACTCATCCCAAAAGACGCAGAAGGCCTTGCCATCATCGGACTAGATGCAGACTTCGATGACCAAGAACTCAGCATCCTCGATGAATACTGGGCCAGAAACAGCGCATCCATTTTCATCACCATCAAACCAGAAGCAAAACTAGTCAAAATCCGCAGATTCCTCGCCAGCTACGGCGTCGTAATTGAAAATGACCGCGTTATGAGCCTCTCCAATGGCAGAAAACTCACCAAAGCACGCGGAATCTTCGTCAGAGGTAACGATATAACTAAAGGATTCGGTGACCAAGCCACCCAGCTCGACGGCATGACCCGCTCCCTATCTCTCCTCAATGTAGATCAATTAGCATCCAAAAACATCAACGTCTACTCCATCATGAACACCGCACCAGGTTGGTGGGGTGAAACCAACTACCAAAAAGACAAAATCAAATTCAATCCAGGAAAAGACAACGGCGCAAACCCCAACAGCCCAATACAAAAACCACTATCACTATCTATCGCCGTCATCAGAGGTAAAGAAAACCTAGATCGCACCAAACACCTCACATCCAAAATGGTCGTCATTGGAAACACCAAATTCCTCAGACCTAACAACATGCGCAGTGAACTTACTCACTTCACCATTTCAACCATCAACTGGCTTGCTGGCAGAGAAGAACTAGTCGGCAACATCGGACAAAAACCAATCATGAAACAAAAAATCACCATCCCGCCAAATCAACTATCTCTCATCAATTTCACCATACTAGGTGGCCTACCAACCATCGCAGCCATCCTAGCACTCATTACCTGGTTTAACCGCCGGTCATAACACACACCCATCAAGCTACTTGAACAAGTGAGACTATTCACCACCATATTCCTCGCCCTCTGCACCACCGCTCTCACCGCATGGTTCATCGCTGACCTGATTGAACAAAACAACCAGTCTCTACTCGATGACTCAGGCGCCATCCCAAACGGCAGACCTCTCTTCGATAACCCAGCCCTGCTCGACAGACACACCATCACCCTCTCTAACAAAAACACCAAAGAGCACGTCTTCAAACTAAACCGTAACTCCATCTGGGAATGCACAGCTCCATACCAAGACAGAGCAGACGGCATATTCTACATCAAACCCATCCTAGACTTCACTATGGCCGCAGAAGTCATAGAGTCCATCCCTCTCAATGAAATCGAACTCAAAAACTTCGACCTACAAGATAAATGGACTAAAATCACAGTCAAAGACATCCACAACAACATCGCCGCTAGCTACAAATTAGGAATCAAATCAGCATGGAAACACAGAGTCACCACCAAAGATGAACGCGGACAAACCGTCAACACAGACTTCCCCACCGTCTACGTCATCAAAGAAAACGCAGAAGACAGCAACATGCTCTACCTCGTAGCAGACCCCACATTCAAAATACACTCACTCCTAAAGAACAACTTCGAAGGATTCCGTGACCACAGACCATTCGCTCTCAACAGGAAATACATGGAAGAAATCAGCATCAAAAGAGCCAAACGCGAAATCGTCCTAGACCACTCATCTCACCTCTCCCCATGGAATATCACTAAACCCCTAGAAAGACCCGTTGATAAAAAAGCCCTCGCTAAACTACTCGTAGACATCTCTACCCTTCAAGCCATCAAGCTCCATCAAAAAGACTCCATCACTCTCCCACAAGAAACAGATAACCTCATAGAAGTTAGTATCAAAAACTTCGACTCAGATGATAAAACCACCCTCACCATATACCCTCCAAAAGACCAAAACGCCAAAACCAGCTTCGCCACCATCAGCAACAGAAACATCATCTTCGAGCTCCCTAACCAACCCATCAAAGGACTCAGAAGCTCAGTCGCATCACTACCCACAAGCGTCAATTCACTCCGAGCACGCAACATGCTCACACTCGCAAGACAAAACATCAGAGGATTTGTCATCAGAACACCACGCTCACAACCCATCGTCATCGTTAGACCCACCAGAGGAGCGAAATACCAACTCCTCACCACCGATAACAAAAAAATAGCACCCAACGAAATCGCCATCGCTAACCTCATAGCCACCATTTCCACAGAACCAGTCAAAGCATTCATATCAGACGCAGCCACAGACCTCAGCCTATACGGTTTTAACAGTCCCATCCTCGAAATTGTCGTCACACCCTTCACCGGCAAAAATCAGAGACTCCGATTCTCACGTAAAGGAGACCGCATATTCGCTACCTTACTCGGTAAATCAGATGTTTGGGAAGTCGACACTTCGCTCTACCTCCGCATCGCTAAAAAAGAATGGGGATGGAAAAATAACACCATCTGGGACCTCCTAAAAAATGACATCTCCCAATTCACCATCCAGCACAGAAACAAAGAAAAAATCACCGTCAACTACGACTACCTCGCAGACTCCATCTCAGCAACAGTAGGCAAATCAAACAGAGACGTCACAAGCCAAATCAACCCCATACAAGTCAAATACTTCATTAACTCCTGTGCAAAACTAGAGGCCAGACGCAGACTCGGACCATCAGATCAAGCAGCAAAAACTGCACTCAAAAGACCAATACTCAACATAACCATCACCATACAAGAATATAACATAGAAGGCATGCCCCTAACTCCTATTACCCACACACTCAGCATCGCTAAAGCCAGCGAAAAATCAAACATCTCACCCTTCTACTTCGCCAAAAGCAGCACAGATCCTGACTACTTCATGATCAAACCAGCTACACTCAACAACTTCTTCACCAACCTATTCAGTGAAGAATAGCCTACCAACTAAATCATGGCACAAACACTAGGCCCCAAGGCCATCCAAAACATCCGCAGCCAGTTCCCCATACTCGATCAGAAAATCAATGGCTCAGATCTCGTCTACCTAGATAACGCCGCCACAACGCATAACCCACAATCCGTAATAAACGCATCATCACAATATTACAGCAAAACAAATTCTAACATCCATCGCGGCGCCCACCACCTCTCAAGAGAAGCCACCGCCGCACACGAAGCCGCTCGCGAAAACATCGCTAAAAACCTAAACGCCACATCCAGCCATGAGATCATATTCACATCAGGAACCACGGAAAGCATTAACCTTATCGCCTCCTCTCTAACATTCTCAGGAAAAATCAAAGCAGGTGACCGTATCCTCATATCAGCACTAGAACACCACTCAAACATCGTACCATGGCAAATGCTCTGCCATAACACCGGAGCAAAACTAGACGTCATTCCTGTTACCGACTCAGGCGAATGGGACCTCACCAATATCGACTCCCTGCTTAACAAAGACACAAAAATCGTCGCCATTAGCCACATCTCAAACGCACTCGGCACCATCAACCCCATCGAGACCATCATCTCTAAAGCTAAACAAAAAGGCGCTCTTACTCTCATCGATGGCGCTCAATCCGCAGCCCACATGCTCATCGACGTCCAGTCACTCGACTGCGACTTCTACGTCTTCTCTGGACACAAATGCTACGCCCCCACTGGCATCGGTGTCCTCTGGGGAAAAGAACACATCCTTAACGAGCTTCCACCATACAAAGGAGGCGGCGAAATGATCAAACAGGTCACTTTCGAAAAAACCACCTACAATGAACTCCCATTCAAATTCGAAGCCGGAACCCCAAACATAGAAGGCGCCATCGCCCTATCAGCCGCTTTCGACTGGATCAACAACATCGGCATCTCAGACATCGCCAAACACGAAGACCTCCTCCTCAAAACAGCAACACATGATATCAAATCAATCGATGGAATCAAAATCTTCGGCACCGCAACACAAAAAGCTAGCGTCCTATCCTTCAACATAGAAGGCATACACCACTACGACCTCGGAACCATCATGGACCAAATGGGAGTCGCTGTCCGCACCGGCCACCACTGCTGCCAACCACTCATGGCAAGATTCGGAATCCAAGGCACTGTCCGTGCATCATTCGCTGCATATAATAACGAAGATGACGTCACTAAACTTATTAGTGCTATCAAGAAAGCTAAAATAATGCTAAGCTAGCATTTAGCAACCAAGATAACCACTACAAGTGATCCATCATACAGCCATCATCTCAGAATCCGCTAACATCGGAAACAACGTATCCATCGGACCATACTGCGTCATCGGTGACAACGTTACCATCGGTGACAACTCCACACTCAAGTCACACGTCGTCATCGAAGGACACACCACCATTGGCAAAGACAACCTATTCTTCCCCTTCGCAGCCATCGGACAACTCACACAAGATCTCAAATACAAACATGAACCCACCTTCCTCATCATCGGCGACAGAAACACATTCCGCGAAAACACCACCATACACCGCTCAACATCTCCAGACACCCCCACTACCATTGGAAATGACAACCTATTCCTCTGCTACGCTCACGTCGCTCATGACTGCGTCATCGGAAACCACTGCATCTTCTCTAACAACGGTTCACTAGCAGGCCACGTCGTCGTCGAAGACCACGTCATCATCTCAGGCCTATCAGGCGTACACCAGTTCTGCAGAATCGGTGCTCACTCCATCGTTGGCGGATTCACCAAAGTCGTCCAAGACATCCCCCCATTCACCATCGCAGACGGTAACCCAGCATCAGTCAGAGCCATTAACCAAATCGGACTCCAACGCCGCGGATTCACCTCAGACGAAATCGCATTCCTTCGCAGAGCATACAAAAGACTCTTCTTCAACAAAAAGAAAAACCTCACAGAAGCCATCGAAGACACAAAACAAGCTGACTGCGCCACCAGCCCGCACGTCCAGCAACTCATCGCATTCCTAGAAAAAAGCGAACGCGGCGTCACCAGATAATCCCCCTAAAAACCACCCACCTCTTCCTTCGTCAACTCACGGAACTCACCCTCCTTCAGATCACCCAGACTCACCCGCCCCACAGACTCCCTCTTCAGCTTAGTCACCCTATTCCCCATCGCACCAAACATCCGCTTCACCTGATGATACTTCCCCTCAGTCAAAGTCAGCATCCCCGCATGCTCTGATAATATCTCTAACCCCGCAGGCTTCGTCAGCTTCTCCTCATCCCGCAACTGAACACCAGCAGCAAAATCATCAACATAAGATGCCAACATCGGCAAAACCGTCTCCACATAGTAAACCTTCTCACATGAATAATTAGGAGAAGTCACACGGTGAGACCACTTCCCATCACTCGTGATCAATACCAATCCCGTCGTATCCTTGTCCAACCTACCAGCTATATGCAGCTCCTTATGAGTATAGCCATCCAAGAAATCTAAAACCGTATCCTGCTCCTCATCCTGAGTCGCACATATCACTCCCGCCTGCTTATGCATCACCAGATAAACCTCACCAGACTCCACCAGCTCACGCCCATTCACCTCCACAACATCACCAGACTTCAACTTCCGCCCCTGATCCTTCACCACCTCACCATTCACCTCCACTCGTCCCGTCTTTATAGCCATTTTAGCCAGAGTCCGTGTCGCATCTGAATGCGTAGCCAAGTATTTATCTAGTCTCATCTGCTGAGCACCCTACCTCCTCATCACCGTTACACAACCAGAAAACACTAGACATTTTGACCTCACACGTGTTTATTTCTCACTTTACATCGCCTATCAAGACAGACTTCTAATTAAACATCCACACCTAACATGAACCGCCTACTTTCTATAGAAGAACTCAATGCAGAACTCCTCATTGAACTCATAAACTCAGCAGAAAAACTGAAAGCAGAACGTAGTAACCCTTCATCACTCCCACTCCAAGGACAAACCTGGGCCATGATATTCACCAAATCATCAACACGAACCAGAGTCTCATTCGAAGTCGGTGTCCGCGAACTCGGCGGTTCCATCATGTTCCTATCATCAAATGATATCCAATTAGGAAGAGGTGAACCCATCAAAGACACCGCCAGAGTCCTAGGCAGAATGGTTCACGGTTGCATCATCAGAACATTCGCACAGCAAGACGTCATTGACTTCTCAGAATTCGGTAACATCCCTACCATAAACGCCCTCACAGATGAAGAGCACCCCTGCCAAATACTCGCAGACCTCCTAACCATCAAAGAAATACTAGGCACATGGGAAAACAAAAAAGTAGTTTTCATCGGAGACGGAGACAATAACATGTCACGCTCGTGGATCTGGGCCGCTAAGCACCTCGGCTTCCAGCTCGTCATTGCAGCCCCTAAGTCCTGCTTCCCTCCTCAAGAATTCATGGCTAAAGTGAACGCACCTAACGTCAGCCTCACCGATGATCCCATCTCCGCCTGCAAGGACGCTCACATCATAAACACAGATGTCTGGCTCTCCATGGGCCAAGAAGGACAAGCTGATAAAGAAGCACTCTTCAATGCCTATCAAGTCAATAGTGAACTTCTAAATCACGCTCACCATGATCACATCGTCCTTCACTGCCTCCCAGCATACAGAGACAAAGAAATCACAGAAGAAATTCTAGAAAAACACGCCAGCACCATTTTCCAGCAAGCAGAAAACAGACTGCATGCCCAAAAAGCAGTCCTTGCTAAAATAGCAAAATAGACCGCTAGGCCGCTATTTCATAATGCTTCGCTATGTCATCGAAGATCTTATCTCTTCGGTGCCTAGCCTGCTCTACATCTCTCGTCTTCAAAGAAAACCTCAGACGCTCAGCTGTAGCGTCTGACTTATGCACAGTCAAATGACACCACCATACACCCCTATTATTCCATAAATGGTGGTTAAGGTTATCCCCGTTCACTCTCAATGCCAATGTTGTTCTTTTTGTAGCCATAATATTTATAGTGTTAACTGATAATAACTTACACCTACTAAAACATATTAACAATACAAAAAAGTAATGATTAATTCACTTGAGCCACTAGTCACTCTATAACAATAAGTTATATTTATAATTATTTTAGTAATGTTTTGACCTCACCCCGTTTAACCCTTATTTTATCCGCCACATCCACCCCCCCATATCTAGATTCTTCATATAAAGCGATCAAGCCAGACACCTCTACTAACAAAGCCTCATCCATCCTATCCGCAGAACCACTCACCCAGCTGCGATACGTCTCAGACACACTCCTCTCACCTATCAAATCAGACAACCGCCCCTCTATCCCATCAAACACATCACTCCCTCTATAAACTAACTTAGAACCCTCCACCTCTTCACCACCCTTATTACGCACCTTAAATAAACGATAAATCGCCCATACAAGCAAAACCAAACCAAGCCCCCATAACACCAAACTCACTAAAAACTTATTTTCACTCCTGCTACTCCATATCAAGAAATCCTGCTTCAGAGTCTTAAACAAATCCTTAAACACCTGAAACCAACCCATCTCCATCTGATCACCCTCCAATGACAACCAGTCAGGCGGCGTCAAATCCACCACCTCCCACCTCCCATCCATCCACACACTACACCAAGCATGAGCATGAACTCCACGCATCACCCACGCATCTCCACTCCTCTCTCGTGCCACATACCCCACACAGTAACGAGCAGGCACCCCCTGATACCGCAACAACAAAGCAGCCGTCGTAGCAAAATATTCACAGTGACCCTGCCTACAACTCTTATCCATAAACCGAACAATATCAGACTGATAATGACCCGTCTCAGGCACATCAAAATGCAAAGAATAACGAAACTCATTCTCAAAGAAACCCCTTATTAAAGCCACTTTCCCCTCCACACTCCCTACGCGGCTTAAACCCATCTCATCACTGAGCTCACGCACAGCCTCCTTACAGCTATCATCAATGTTAAGATCTATCTCCCCATCAGGATCACTGTCCAAATACTCCCCATCATCCATCCACATAGTATAATCAATAATAGAATCCCTATTGACCAGCTTCAGAACACCCAGCGGATGAACCGCCGCCCTCACATCGTCCCCAGCTATCTCACCAACAGCCAGCATCCCCCCAGCACTCGGCACCACACTCTCAACCGTATCAGTCTGCCCCCCACCCCTCAACCTTACCTTCCCCATATCGCCACCTCTTTTCTGTAAAATCTCATCATGCCCACTCTCAAAAAATAATACATCAGAACTCAAACCACTCGCCGCCACACCTATCCTACTATCAAAAGAATCCTCCATTTTATTAAAACCACCCGCTCTATAATCATAGCTCCACATCACCCCATGATGCCTGTTATAACTATTCAGCCTCAGATACTCAGGCACATCATCACCCCACATTCTCCACTGTATTTCCTTACTCTGCTTAATATCACCCAACTGCCCCAAAACAGAACGATGCACACTTGAACCAGACCCACCAGTATCACCAAGATGCAGCCCTCGGCCCGCAAAATACTTATACAAAACAGCAAACTCAGATTGCATCAATAACACCCCTACAACCACTACAGGAACAGCCCATATCAAACGCCTCAAACCATACCCCGCAGACCCCACCGCAGACACAAGTAGCACCCCCAATAAAAAAAACATCGCCACGTTCACATAAACATTAAACGTATCACTACAGCTAGAAACCACCAAAACACCAAACAAATACAAATAACCCGTATTAACCTGCCGAGGATTCACCCTCATCCCACCCCTCAATTCCCGCTTCATCTTCGACCTCGAAAAATAAAAAAAAGTATTCAAATTCATCGTCCTACGCACCCCATACCGCTGCGCTAATTCAACCGGCAATGCATACAAAGGAAACCACTTCATCAACTGATACAAACTATCTCCACCCTCATCATTCACCCATATCATCAAAATCAACAATCCCACCAAACCAAGAAACACCCAAAACGCCCTAACATAAGCACCATCACCAAAATCCCAGCTAAGCTTAACCCAGTTCTTTCCCTCCAAAAGAATAGCAGCTATTAAACCAAGCACCGCCTCACCACACATCGCCCCCCAGAAAAGCAACATCACCCCAGCCAACAACCGAGGTGGCTCTAAAACCAATGATTCAGATTTATCAAACATTCAAAAAATTATTAATAACAGAACCTCAACGAATCAAACAACAAAAACTAAGCCATACACAAAAAAAAACGGCCCATAACCAGGACCGCCTAAGAATAATAAATGAACTCAACAATGATTTACTTAGCAAAAACTTGAGTTGAATAAACCGTATTATCCCTTGTATCAACAGTAACCGCAATACCAGTATGCGTAAAATCTCCCAGTATATTAGCAAAATGCCCTGGCGACCTCACCCACCCCGTCAAAAACGCCGGCGCCACATCACCACTATTATAACCCCTCACACCACCAGTATTCTCACCGTAAGCCTTAAAGCCTAGCGCCACTACTGCATCCGCCCTCACCTGCGCATTATCATGGTTCACACTTATATTTGAAAACGGCTGAGACCTACTCATCATATAAGCATTATGATCAGCTGCCAAAACACTCATATCAGAATTCAATACCAACTCAGGCAAACCAGCATCTGCACGCTGCGCATTTATTCCTATCAAAATCAAATTAGCATACGTGAGCTCTAACGCCGGATCAGGCGCCTTCGTCACATCGCCAGTATTCAAATTATTCGCACCATCAGGATCATCAGGTAAAGCAATACTTATCAAATCATTCTCCTCCCCCCCACCATCACAACTCACTAAACCCAAACTCACCAAAGCAACAACCGAAAATGATAATAAATTTTTAATCAACATAGTAACTACCATGTATACATCAAACCCAATTAGAGTCAATATCTTTCTCACTCAAACATCAGTCTAATTCAACTTGCCCATCTCTCTCTTAACCGCTAATAAAAGAACATGCTACCGCAAATCGAAGCCCTACTCGTCATCCAAGACAGAGACCACCAAATCCTAACTCTCAACAACGAACTTGAGAAAATCCCACGTGATGCCGCAGCCATCAAAACAAGACTCACAGAAGCTCAGTCATCTCTGACATCAGCCCGCCAAAACATCCAGCAAAATGAACTCACTATCAAAAAAATTGAGCTCGACAGACAAACACGAAAAAACACCATCGAACGACTCACAACACAACAATTCGAAACCAAAAAAAATGACGAATTCGCAGCACTCGGTGCAGAAATAATTCGCTACCAAGACATGGTAGATGAACTCGAGACCCAAACACTCGAATTCATGGAAAAATCAGACAACCTCAACCTCACACTCAAAGACGCAGAAGCAAAACTCAACATCATCAAAGAGGGAA
Source organism: uncultured Verrucomicrobiales bacterium (assembly GCA_937934595.1). Taxonomy (GTDB): domain Bacteria; phylum Verrucomicrobiota; class Verrucomicrobiia; order Verrucomicrobiales; family Akkermansiaceae; genus Rubritalea. The sequence goes on from CALGZA010000107.1 coordinate 26,602, forward strand.
TGGCAGATGAAGTTAAAGCCCTCACAGAAAAGAAAAAAAATCACAGCGCCAGAATCGAAGAACTCAAACAAGAAAGAACCATCCTCGCCAAAGACATCGAACAAAGCACCCTAGCCACCTACAACCGTATCTTCGCAAAAAAAGGCAAAGCCACCGTATCACCACTCCGTGAAAACACCTGCGGAGGATGCCACATGAAAGTAATCTCAGACACCATCAGCAAAACCATCGAAGAAAAAGAACTCAGCCAGTGCGAAAACTGCGCCTGCTTCCTCTACTCAGTCTAAAAGATAAACACCCCTCACATCATGCTACCCTGGTTCGAAAACGGTAAATTCCCCCTCTATCTAGCACCCATGGCAGGTGTCACAGACGTCGTATTCAGAACAATATGTAAAGAACTAGGAGCAGATGTAGTAGTCACAGAATTCGTCTCCGCAGAAGGCATCATGCAACGTGACGAATACACCCGTAAATACACAGAATTCAACGACGAACAACGCCCACTAGGTATCCAGATCTTCGGCGCAGACGGCATACGCATGGGCGAAGCCGCTAAAAAAATCATCGACTGGAAACAACCAGACTTCATCGACATCAACTTCGGCTGCCCAGTCAATAAAGTAGTCTCAAAAAACGGCGGATCATCACTCCTAAAAGACTGCCCACTCCTCGCCAGCGTCGCATCAGGCGTCGCCAATGCCGTCAGCGACCAAGTCCCAGTCACAGCAAAAATCCGCGTAGGCTGGGACCAAGAATCCATCAACGCTCCAGAAGTATGCAAAACACTCGAGGAATCAGGCATGCAAGCCATCTCCATCCACGGCAGAACACGCTCACAAGGATACCGCGGCCTCGCCGACTGGGATGTCATCCAGCAATGCACTCAGGTCACTAACCTACCCATAGTAGGAAATGGTGACATCACATCCGGAGCAGACGTCAAACTCAGACGCGAAACCACAGACGTAAACGGCGTCATGATCGGACGCGCCGCCATGCAAAACCCATGGGTCTTCCGTGAAGCCAAGCACTACCTTAATACCGGTGAACAGCTTCCACCCATCCCCATGCAAGAACGCTGGGAACTCATCGTCAAACACTGCGCTCTCGCCATACAAAGCACCAGATACGGCGGACAAGAAAAGCACACCATCATGGCAATGCGTGCCAGACTCATGGCATACTGCAAAGGATTCCCAGGAGCCAAACCACTACGCTCCAGACTCTGCCAAGTCGAATCCCTCAGCGAAGTCCAAGACCTCGCAGACGAGCACCTAAACGGAAAATTCGCTCCCCTAGAAAAATAAATACCTCTCCAAGAAGCTGAGCTAACACAATGCTCAGGAACAAACTATCACTTGGGCTTAGAGCATTGACCATGCCTAAAAAAATCTAACATCATCAAACAAAAAACCACCCACCAGATACGCTTAACCAAAACGTAATCCATCTAACAGCTACGACAACACAGCCCGAAAATAACACTCAAAACCATAACTTCCCCCTAATTAAGAAACACCGGAAATAATCACACACATTAATAAAATAAATTTTGCGTCGTCACTTGTAATATAATAAATAAAATCATGAAAGTAAATTTACACCAACCTTCAATTACGCGCAGGCGACTCATAGCCGGTGTTGCATCTTCTTTCTTAGCTTGCAGGACGTTACTCGGAGAGGAGCAGGTAGAGCTCTTCAATGGGAGTTTAGAAGCTCCTTGCCCTCCCGAATCTATAGCCTCTCTGGTAGATCCTCTAATCAATGGGAAGACCGGTAATGTAGTTTTAACTCTCGTTCCTCATAGACACCCTTCAACTATGCCACCTGACAAGCGAGCCACGTGGGTTTGTATGCTTGACGGAAAGCCACTTTGGATGATTGCCTCACCTCCCAGTATGCCAGGGCTCGAAAGCTCGGGCATTTGTGCTGCTGCACTAAAACGCGCACGTAAATTTCTCGCTGAGCAAGAGGAAACCAAAGGTAAGAAGAAAATTATAGGCTGGAAGCCCAATAAAAAAGCTATTCTTCCTGAATACCAGTCTAAGAAATATGGGCTGCAAATCACAGAGTTAAAATTGATAGATAGAGAGACCGAGAGTTGGGAGGTTACTGCAGAACCTATCAAAAATATAATGGGAGGAAAGATATGGATGCGGTTCAGTAAAGGGCAAGCCGTTTCCACTCAATATGGCAAGTAAAGTGAATTTATAAGTTATTATAATAATCACGCGGACCATTTGTACCTGGCCAATGAAGCATATAATAACATTTTATATTCTTTTTTGTATAAGTGTAGTCATGAACCTATCTTCTGGAGCCTTCCCTTTGTTGTTTAAAAACGCTAGTCTATAATGAATGAATTACGCCTAAACTTTACGCGTATACCACTATTCTATTTTTTGGAGCAATTATCGTTCAGGTTTTTCAAAATTCAGTTCTAAAATTTGTATAAGACGATAATAAGCACTCTGCTCACGATTTAATGTTGGTTGACCCAATGGTAATAAATTTGGGTATGCATTATCTCCCGTTACTATATATTCGTTTGAATCTTCTCTATACATCACCCTCCATTGCTCTCCATCTAATACGTTGTAATTAGTATCTATCATTTGAGGACTATACTTTGATTTCCAAGTATTAATATTTAAATCACTGATTAGGTTAACTAACCTAGAAAAATCATCATTTAAGATTGGAACTTTCATTCGGTCATTCAAACGAAATAAGATTTCTCCATCATCTTTTTGATGTGGATAATAGTGTTCTCGTATTATTGAATCGCGACTTAAAATATAGCGAATTTGTTTATTATGAGCTCCACCATAATCCACCTCAACATAACTTTTTTTGCATTAAAATTAATTGTGTTGATAAGATCAACACAACTACATAAATATAAACATAATAATGATAAAATTAGATATAAGTTATTTCTCATATATTACTTGTGATTAAATAAAATTTATATACAGGGCAACTGAACAGTCATTCAGTAAACTATCTCCATACTCTAATAATTATATAGTTGATCATCTACTTCTTGGGAAGTCAAAAACGTCCAAATATGGTGTCAATGCAGCTATGAATATAGTCCCCTGCCCTCAAGGTTTACAAGACGATTGAGGGGAGAGATTTGGAGGGTGGTTACCTGTGAATGTTGAATAATCAAAAAACATTTATCCAGTATCCCACTTACTACAACTATGATTATTCTAAAATAAAGAACCCTATTCTAACATAAATGCTAGGCGCACAAAAAAAATCCAGCAGCGTAGGACACTAACCTACCACTGCTGGATTAATATTAACACACACTATTAACTATAAAAGTTACTCTTTAACATTAGGATTTTTAATCCCCTTAACCTTCTTAACCAGATTGATAAACTCACCTCTATAGCCCTTACCGTCAGCACCCACACCAGACTCAGCTAAGCGCTGAACAAGATCCAGATCACCAGCCCCCTTCTTATCACTATCTCTGAGAACCATCCCAAATAAAGCCACTGAAGAAGCAAACTTAAAATCCTCACCCACTTCTTCCCACTTCTTGATCTCATCTTTATAAGGAACTGACAAATACGTGCTCTCATCATGAACCTTCTGATCAGGTTTCTTATAAGCTAACTTAACATGCATCAACTCATCACTAAGACCAGCAGGCAGCGCTACTTCCTCAACCTCTGGCTTCTTCTTTTTGCCATACCTGAGACCATCAAGCTCACTCTTATCAACAGCCTTCCCAGGCACTATCTCATAGAACGCAGTCACTCGGTGACTTGCTCCTATCTCCCCTGCATCAGCCTTCTTATCCAAAAAAGCCGAATTTGGTAACATCCTGTTAGAATAACCTACTAGTCGATACTCCTTCACCTTCTCAGGGTTAAACTCCACCTGCACCTTAACATCCTTCGCTATGGTAACCATCGTTCCCATCATATCTTCAAGAAGGACTTTTCTGCCTTCTTTGATCGTATCTATGTAACTATAATTCCCATTACCATTATTAGTTATCAACTCCAGCATAGCGTCATTAAGGTTACCCTGACCAAACCCAAGAACAGACACATCCACACCTTTCTTGGCTCTACTCTTTACCATATCAGCTAGCACCTTAGTATCAGATACCCCAACATTGAAATCACCATCAGTAGCCAAAATAACTCTATTCACACCACCCTTGATGAAATTCTCCTGCGCTACCTTATAAGCCAGCTTAATACCAGCTCCACCAGCAGTAGAACCACCTGCACTTAGCTTATCCATCGCAGCCATTATCTTAGCCCTCCCAGCATCATCCACCTTAGTAGCTGGCAATGCCAAACCTGAAGCCCCTGCATAAACCACCATACTAACAGTATCTTTATCATTCAACTCCTCTAACAAATACTTCAAACTATCCTTTAGCAGAGGCAACTTATCTGGATGATTCATAGAACCAGAAACATCTAGTAAAAACACTACATTAGATGCCGGCCTATGCTCCCTAACAACATCTTTACCCTGTATTGCTACACGCACTAGCTTGTTCTCCTTATTCCACGGACAAACAACACCATCCACATGCACCGCAAAGGGATGTTCACTATCAGCTAATGGCTTCTCATAACCATAATCAAAATAGTTAACCATCTCCTCTATCCTCACAGAATCAGCAGGCACAGAGCGCCCTGATTGAATCATCTTTCTTAAATTAGTATAAGATGCAGTGTCAACATCAACTGCAAAAGTAGAACGCTTACTCTCCTTATCTACAGGTGCCACAAACTCATTCTCCACCAGCTTCCCATATTTGTCTAAAGTAGCTTCAATGTCCACTATGTTGCACCTCTCTCGCTTTCCCCTCATAATACCAGGCAATTTTTTCTTCACGCCAAGGCCAAATACAGCACCACCTCCTCCTGCATTTTTACTTATAATTGCTCCTCTATTAATATCGGTATTTGCAGAATTTCTCCTATTCCTTGCAAGCGGATTCGAAAATTTGATTTTTTTGTTATCAGAAGTAGAATTATTTGATCTTTGGGATATCTTAGGCACAGACTTTGCAATAAACTTATCCAGGTTATTATTTTTTTTAACTTGAAGAACATCAGGCTCATTAACATCCACCAGCTTACCTCCTGATTGAACTTCGTTCTTACCATTCAGTGCATCATATTCGACCTCAGACAAAAGCGCTCCTTCAGAATACAAACTATTCGTTTCTCTTTTTATCTGCGCTTTTCCAGCACCACTATCAAGAGCTATCTCGTCAGAAGATGCATCCCTCCACGTTGAAGTCCCTACAAAATAAACCGCAGCACATGCAGCTATACCTATACCCAGTGCTACTACTCGTGAACCGCTTTTACCTCCAGCAGATGAGTCAGATGAGTCATTCATCACTATCACCTTCACATCCTGCTCCTCATCTAGCCTTTTCTCCAACTCCTCTAAAAACTCCTCATCCACCCCTTTACTCCTCGCATGCTCTCTAAGTAAACTCTCAATTATATCTTCTTGTTTTTTCATCTTTTTATTCCTTCTAAATTTTTTGTTATTGTCCATTCATACACTCCTTTAAACTAGCCCTAGCTCGCTGTAATCGCTTACGCAATGTAGCTCCACCTATGGACAACTCGTCAGCCGCATCATCAGTACTTTGCCCGTCATAATAAAAACTCTTCACAGCCTCAGACAGAGTCTCAGGTAATTTTGATAAACACTGCTCAAGCCTCATAAAAACACTAGGACCACCATCCATTCGAATCGACTGCCAATCACGCATCTCTGCCTCCACACTCTCCAGCAAATCATCATCTAGAGCCACACTCCTACTATTCTTTCGCAAATGCTCACGCCACTTATTCCGTATTATCCCACGCATCCATGAGCCAAAGTCTCTAGTAATATCAAACTTATCCTTATTTTTCCAGGCTGCGACAAAGCTATCCTGAACAATATCCCTAGACGTAGTTCCATCGCGTGTCAGAGACCTCGCATAAACTAAGAATTCCCCATGGAACTCCCGAGCAAGCTCCGAAAACTTTTCACGTTCTATCATTTCTTGATTTTGCACAATTTTTGTCATCATTCACTAACTATTGTAAATCACGACCTCAATTGTGACATCTCATTAAAAAAATAATCCTCCACGCAAAAAATACTCACCATTCAACGTTGCCATCACCCTAAATCCTAAGTAACTCATAATCATGATTACAAAACGCATTATCTTCGAAGGTCGTGTCCAAGGAGTCGGATTCCGCTACGCCACACGCCAAATCGCTCTCGGATTCGATGTCATGGGATGGGTCAAAAACCTACCAGATGGCTCCGTCGAACTCGTCATTGAAGGTGAAAAACAAGAAGTCACCGAGTTCATCGAAGAAATAACCGAAGAATCAACACTAGCCCACCACATCAAAAACCACACACAAGAAGACATCCCTACACTAGAAAACTGCCAAGGCTTCACCATCACGAAGAATGCTTAACCAAACCGCATGCAGCCATCGCCTCCCCAAGCTTCTTCTCACTCACAGCCCCCTTCTGAGCAATCACAGGCGCCAAACAACTCAACCTAAAACCCTCTAACAAATAACCTAAAGCAATCAGCCCACCATCCTCCATCCTGCCCTTCCACACATTCTCCCAAGGAACCAAATAATCATGCACCAAATCCATCTTCTCTAAATCCTTAACCAAAGGCAGTGAAGACAACCTCTTTATCCTCTCCAGCATCCCCTCGAAATACCGTGGATACATCTGCATCCCCTGCCACCCCACCTGCTTCATAAAACCCTTCCTTAGCAACCAATCCAACTGCCCCCTCAGATCAAACACAACTTCCTCCAAATGCGAATCATTCTTATTCTTAATCAAGAAATCCTCCACCTCCCGAGACAAATCTATCACCTTACCCAAAATCTCTCCCAACCTCTCCAGACATACGTAAAGCTCACCCCTGCCATCATCACTTCGCTTCCTATAAACTGCTTCTCCCCTAGGAAAACCACCACCAAAAACACCCTCCACTGCACACCCCAACAATTCAGCCAGATTCACACCACCACCCAAATGAGGCAAATACAACCTCACATCCATAGATACAGGTATATGCTTCATCACATATTTAATATGATCCACATGCTCTAACAAAAACAACCTAACACAACCAGCTCTGTGACTCCACTCAGCCTCCCAGTCAGTCAAATAAACTTTCACCCCCACAGCATCACCCTCATCCACTAACGCAGGATAAGCACACTTACCTCTCAGCTCTATCTCCTCAGGAAGATCACCACAATCCCAGCCTAACAAACCGCTCATCTCCCACTCAGCTCCACTCTCCCTCTCAAACCTCTCATCTAACAAACCACCAAGCTTCACCCTAAGATCAGCTACACTCTTCCCCATACCCAGCTCATTCCCCTCATCATCACACACCCATATCTTAGTCTGCATCTCCTCTGGTAACCTACCAGCATCAAACATCCCAGCCTCTATACCCAAACCAGTCCGCTCAGACAAAAACACCGCTAAAACCTCTAACAAAACACCCTCACCAAAACACCCCATACCTCCACCTCTACCCAGACAAGCCACAAATTCCTTCGCCGTCGCCCCCGCAGGATTACAAGCCACCCTCTGCCCCTTTGGCAAACTACGGATCAACAGAAATACCCTCTCCTCAAGCATCCCCTCCACACCCCAACCAGCCAGTGACTCACTCATCCCTAACAGCTGATCCACATGCACCCCTATCGTCACCCCATCATCCACATCCCCAGGCGCCACCCTATAATACAAAGGATACTCCTCCTCACCATCCCTCACCACACTCGGATAACCAGCCAACTCATACTGAAGCTCAGTAACATCATCATACATCACATCACCCATCTCTAACATCACCTCACCACCATGCTCTCCCTCCCACTTATTAAACGCCTTAGCCGTATATATCTCCTTCGGAATCCTCGCCTCAAAAAAGTCTAACACCTTCTCATCACTCCACACCCCTCCCACTCGCCGTAACCTCTGCTCCATATCAACCACCTTAGCACGCAACGAAGCCAACCTCCCCAAACACTTCGGCGTCCTATGCAAGCCATCCCCTAACAAACCCTCCCTCAAGAAAATCGACCAAGTAGCACCAGGATCTATCCTCCCAAAATGCACTCGCCTATCATCCACTATCATCAGCGGACCAAACATAACCACCTCCTTCGCATACACCGCACCCTGCTTCTTATCCCACTTCGCACTATGATACCTATACCTACATAAATCAGGAACAACATCCTCCAGCCACTTCGGATCAATACTCGCCACACGCCGCGCCCATAACCGAGACGTATCCACCATATCATATGCCAACAACCACTCCGGCTTCTTCTGACCAAACATCCCACTACCAGGAAAAATTGCAAACTCACGCGCACTCACACCCTTATAAGCCCTCTCCTCCTTATCATACTTACCCACCTGACGCGGCATCCCCATCAGCAGCGCCTTATGCAGCACCTCATGACTCGCCCACCCACGCATCTCTCCCAGCTCACCACGTATCACTCTCCCAGACACCTTCACCTGCCTCAACTCCGCATGCAGATTCCCCCACTCCATCACCCGCCTAAAATTCAAATAACTCCGCTTGCAAAACTTCCTCAGCTTATTCCTCTGCCACCCCCTCTTCTCCCTAAACTCACTCACATCACTCCACATATGCAACAGAGACGTAAAGTCAGACTCCTCATCATCCCATCTCTTATGCGCCTCATCAGCCTCCCTCTGCCTGTCTGCCGGTCGCTCCCTCGGATCCATAACACTCAGACCACTCACTATCACCAGCATCTCCTCATAACACCCAACCCTAACAGACTCTAACAACATCCGTGCCAACCTAGGCTCCACAGGAACCCTCGCTATCGTCCTCCCCACACTAGTCAACCCATCCTCATCATCAAGCGCACCTATCTCCCTCAGCGTCCTATACCCCTCAGAAACATGCTTCGATGAAGGTGGATTCAAAAAAGGAAAATCCTCAATCTCAGGCAACCCCAAAAACTTCATCCGCAAAATAACCCCAGCCAATGAACTACGCTTTATCTCAGGATCAGTAAACTCCTCTCGCTCCTCAAAATCCTCCTCACCATACAACCTATAACAAACACCCTCAGAAACCCTTCCACACCTACCCTTTCGCTGCCTCGCACTAGCCTGACTTATCTTCTCCACCTGCAGCCGCTGCACCTGCCTACTCGGATTCCACCTACTCACCCTTGCCACCCCAGTATCCACCACGTAAACAATCCCAGGAATCGTCAACGAAGTCTCAGCCACATTCGTCGCCATCACCACACGCCGCACCCCAGGAATCGTAGTAAAAACCCTCTGCTGCTCAGCCATCCCCATCCGCGCATACAAAGGCAACACCTCAGTCCGCGCCAGCCCTCGACCCTCCAAAACCTCAGCACACTCACGGATCTCCCTCTCACCAGGTAAAAAAACCAACACGTCTCCCATCCCACCCTCACTAATCTCACCCACACACCGCACCACACAACGCGCCATATCCTCATCCTCACGCATCTCCATATAACGCGTCTCCACCGGAAACGTCCGCCCCTCCACATCTATCACCGGAACCCCCTCACCAAAAAAATCCGCAAACCCACCAGAATCCATCGTAGCCGATGAAATAATCACCCTCAAATCATCACGCTCAGACAGCAACCCCTTCAAATAACCCAACAAAAAATCAATATTCAAACTCCGCTCATGAGCCTCATCAATAATAATCACACCATACCCACCCAATCTAACATCCCCCTGAGTCTCCGCCAGAAGAATCCCATCCGTCATAAACTTCAACACCGTATTCTTACCACAAGCATCATCAAACCTAACCTGATACCCCACCTCCTCACCTATCTTCACTCCCAGCTCATCAGCCACACGCTTAGCCACACTCGCCGCAGCTATCCTCCTCGGCTGAGTACAACCCACCAACTTCTCACGCCCACCACTACCACCTCTACCACCTCTACCACCACTACCACCAGAAACCTCACGCAGATACTCCAGCGCCATCTTCGGCAGCTGAGTCGTCTTCCCACTCCCCGTATCACCCACCACCACTACAACCTGATGATCCCTCAGCGCAGAAATCACCTCATCCCTCGCCCCACTAACAGGCAAATCCGGATAACTAAATGTCCTCTCTTCCTCCATCACTCTCTAATCAATAACCTAAAATCTAATAAAAAACCGAACAAATGAACCCTCACTCATCCTCACACAAAAACAACTAAACCACCATCACCACAAGTAAAGAGCAACCAACAGAAAAATCAAACCAACCACCATCCCAAACCCAAAACCCCAAAACTCCAAAACTACAAAACTCCAAAACTCCAAAACTCCAAAACTCCAAAACTCCAAAACTCCAAAACTCCAAAACTACACCCCCCCCATTCAACGATACTGCTTAAAGTTCTCCGCCTGCTCAAAGATCTCTTTATAAACCTCATCCCTATCCACTGGTGGATAACCGTTATGTGCTAACAGAATGATGAGATCCACTTTCAGCTCAGCCTTAATATCATCGCGCTGACTCCAGTCTGTATACTTAGTCTTATCATCGACCACAGACTTCACCTCCTTAGCAAGATGAATAAGTTTATCCTCGGGATAATCAAAGTCGTATTTATGAGCTAGGGATTTGAGAATGTCGTAGAAGGACTTCTCTTCCAGATCGATCCCCATCTCGCCAAAAGACTCCTTCTCCTTTTGCAGCGCGTGAAACAGCTCGATCATCTCTTCGGGAATGGTTTCAAGAAAGGTGCTATCGAGAACGTCTTTCTCGTCCCGTTCGTTGTACTTTTGCACGAGCGCCTGGAACTGTTTGCTGAAATCAACACCCTTGATCTTGTTGACCTTCTTGAAGTCCTCGATGGCGCGTTTGAGCAGTTGCTGGAGTAGCTTGATCTTGGTGTTGGGCAGTTTGACCTTCTCGATCTTGGCAAGATAGTCGTCACCGAAGATGTCGATCTCGGTCGCGCCGTCTTCGCCGAGCTTAAAAATCTCTTCGATCCCATCGCTTTGCAAGGCCTCTGAAATCATATCCCGCACCTTGGCATTCATCTGGGCGCTGTCCGGTGCCTCGCCTTTAGTCAGCTTGGCGATGATGGAACGCACGGCGAGGTAGAAGTGGATGTGGTCGCGCTCGGACTGGGTGAAAACTTCCGAGCCACAGCAAATGTCGTAGGCCGCTTTGAGGCGCTTCACCAGAGCCATGACCCGATTCTCGATCTTGTCGGCACGCTGGACGAATTCGGCTGCCTGGTTCAGGCATTGCAGTTGCTCGACCGGAGATCCAATGAAGTAGGGCCTAGTGTCAAACTGATGGAAGATCCGCCCCAGCAGATCGAGGTGGTCCCGCACCACGATGATGGAGGCCTCGATCTCTTCGATGTTGCTGCTGTCCGCCTTCGAGTAGTGCGCCAGCGCAAGATTCATCTGCTTCTTGATGCCGATGTAGTCGACAACCAGTCCCTTCTTCTTGTTCTCAAACTTCCGGTTCACCCGCGAGATGGTCTGGATCAGGTTGTGCCGCTGGACCGGCTTGTCGATGTAGATCGTATCTAGGAAGGGCACGTCAAAGCCCGTCAGCCACATGTCCACCACAATGGCGATCTTGAAGTTGGATTCCGCCTTCTTGAACTGAGTATCGAACTTCTTGCGCTCGTCCTTATTACCGAGCATGTCGTAGAGCCCCTTCTCGTCGTCCTTGCCCCGCGTCATCACCATCTTGATGCGCTCCATAGCCAGGATTTCCTTCTTCTGCTGATCGCTCAGCTCCACGCCCTCGGCACAGACCCGCACCTCCGCCCACCCCGGACGCAGCGCGATGACCTGCTTGTAGAAATCATAGGCAATCTGCCGGCTGCTGCTGACAAAAATCGCCTTACCCGCCACCGTGGAGCCTTCGTCGACGCGCTTCTCGTAGTGCGCCACAAAATCCGCCGCCAACGCCTCAATGCGTTGCGGGTCGCCGAGGATGGCACCCATACTGGCCATCGTCTTCTTACTGTCTTCGATGGCATAATCACTAGATCCCGCCTCCGCACATTCACTATAATAACTCTCTATCTCCTCCAGCTTCCCGTTATCGAGAATCACCTTAGCAGCCCTCCCCTCGTAAACGATCGGCACAGTTATCTCATCCACTACCGACTCGGTCATCGTGTAGCTGTCCACCACCTCACCAAAGACATCAAGCGTAGCATCGATCGGAGTACCAGTGAAACCAACATAGGTCGCGTTCGGCAGCGAGTCGTGCAGATACTTGGCAAAGCCAAAAGTCCGCTTCACCCCGTCTTCCGTAATCTTGAGCTTCTGGTCCAGATTCACCTGACTGCGGTGCGCCTCGTCGGAAATACAGATCACATTGGTGCGCTCCGTCAGCAGCTCAGTGTCCTCAGTGAATTTATGAATCGTGGTGAGAAAAACCCCGCCGCTGTTGCGCCCCTTCAACAGCTCACGCAGGTGATCGCGGCTCTCCACACTGACCACCGTCTCATCGCCGATGTAGCCCTTGCCATTGGTGAATAAGCCCGAGAGCTGATCATCCAGATCCGTGCGGTCGGTGATCAGGACAATGGTCGGGCTGGAGAGATCCACGCTCTTCATCAGCAGCCGTGCCAGAAACAACATGGTGTAGCTCTTGCCGCAGCCCGTCGCCCCAAAGTAGGTACCGCCCTTGCCATCGCCTTCCGGCTTCATGTGCGAAAGGATGTTCCGATACAGCTTCGTCGCCGCGTAGTATTGTGGATAGCGGCAAACTATTTTTTCTTCACGGCGCGATGTATCCGGGAAATAAATAAAATTGCGGATGACATCCAACAGCCGCTTCTGGTGAAAGAGCCCCTGGATCATGGTATAGAGCGAGTTGATCCCGTCCTTCTCGGTGAAGTCACTACCGTCTGTCTTGCGCCAGGCATAGAAAAATTCGTAAGGCGCGAAAAGGGAGCCGACCTTGTTGTTCACCCCGTCCGAGATGACCGTCAGCGCATTGTATTTTAGAAGCTCCGGAATATCGCGGCAGTAGCGGTTTGTCACCTGCTTAAAGGCTTCATGGATGTTTACCTCCTCGCGGATCGCGCTCTTAAATTCAAAGACAACAAGGGGCAACCCGTTAATGTAGAGAATGCCGTCAGGGATGCGCTTCTCGCTGCCAGTAATTTCCAGCTGGTTGACGATCTTGAAAATATTCTGGGAGAACGTAGCTCCAGCTGCGTTATACTCCACCTCTTCCTCTGCAACAATAGAAGTCAACTGATCCGGTGTCGGCTCGCGAAACGCCACCAGCTCCGAGTAATCGATCAATTGGATATACAGGTCCTTCTGGCTGCGGTCTTCCCGCTTCAGCAGAAAGCCATCCGAGACCAGCTTCATGATGGCCTTGTTGCTCGCGTAAAGGTCGGCCGCCGAATAGGATTCAAGTTGTTTGATCACCGCCTCTATTTCTTGCGAGGTAATCTTGTCGCCTGCGTATTGCTTAGAGAGGAAAGTCCGCAGGTCGTCTTTGATGAGAACCTCATTAGGTTCACGATCAATCGCCTCGCCCAAGACATGCCGATAGCCCTCCTTACCGAGGAGTTCGATGATGGCTGATTCGAGTTGGGCTTCCGTGAATTTCATGAATGATTGGAGTAGATTATTTCTAAGACGGATCAGACTCGTTTAGCAGAAGGGTTAAGTAACTTTTATGGATGAAGAGCTTTTCTCTGCCTACTTTTTCTTCCTCAAGTAATCCTAGATTAACGAGCAAGTGAAGGTAAGTGGAGGCTGCTTGACGTTTTGCTACACCAGCTTCCACGAGGTCTTGAATGCGGCAGTAGGGTTGACTGAAGAGCACGTCGAGAAGTTCTGCGGAATAGATTTTCGAGGCATTTTCCTTGAGCCATGCTTTGGTGTTGCGTTTTAGATCACGGATTTCTGTGATTTTGTGGTTCGTCCAGAGAGCGGCCTCTTCCACGGTTTCGAGGATATAGAGAATCCAGCTTTGCCAATCTCCGGTGCGTGTGACCCCATTGAGGTTCTGGTAGTATTCTGCCTTCCGTTTGATAATACTGCGGCTGTGGTAAAGGATTGGAGTTTCGAGTAAGCCTGCGGAAATGAGGTAAAGTAGATTGAGCACCCTCCCCGTTCTGCCATTACCATCGGTAAATGGATGAATGGCTTCAAATTGATAGTGGGAAACAGCCATGACCACCAATGGATCGAGCTCGGATTCTTGGTTATGAATGAATGTTTCCCAATTGGCTAGTTTCTCGCGGAGAAGATCTTCGCCTACAGGTGGTGTATAGATTGTTTCTCCAGTTGAGTCATTTTGCAGTGTGGTGCCAGGCACTTGGCGAACCCTCATTTCAGACTTCTTGATTTCACTGCAGATTTGTTCAGCTGTATTGGTACAGAGCGGAGTCGTCTCTAAGCTGCGATAGCCAGCGTAGAGAGCATGTCGGTAGTTCATTGCCTCCTTGGTCGCGGGATCAAAGCTCGTGCCAGTCAGCGAGCTTCTAAATAAGCTATCCGTCGTAGTGACGATGTTCTCAATTTCAGAACTTGCCTTAGCTTCTAGAAGCGGGAGAATATTGATGAGTAACGATTGATTCGGGAGAAAACCTGCCGCCTGATTGAGGTTGGCGAGTGCTGTTCTTGATTTTATACACTGCTTCAGCACTGGCACGGTTTCTAGCTCCGCTGCAGGGGGCAGGAGAGGTAGGTCATTGTATGCAAGTGCTGGATCCCAGGTCATGATGATTAAATTAAATTTTATCGACAGGTTCAATCAATAGGTCGATGACGTAGACATGTCAATGAAACATGTCTTCATTTTTTGATTTTATCGACATATTTGAAAAATGTGTCGATATCTTTAATGTTTATCGACTCGTCGAAAACTTCATGATCGCCTTCTTGCTCTAGTAGAGATCAGCGGCGGAGTAGGCTTCAAGCCGGTTGATGACCGCTTCGATTTCCTGCGGTGTGATATGGTCCGCCGCATACTGCTTGGCGAGGAAGGTTCGCAGGTCGGCCTTGATGAGCACCTCTTGCGGCTGGCGCTCAATCGCCTCGCCCAAGACGTGCGGGTAGCCCTCGGCTCCGAGGAGTTCGATGATGGCTGATTCGAGTTGGGCTTCGGTGAATTTCATTGCGTTATGAAGATGGCGCCGGACTCTCGATAGCCCCCGTTTCAGATTTTAAGCTTGTAAAGGTTTCTACAAGACAAGTTGGGATTAATGCAGAAAATTTATTGGTCTGGTAGTCTATATACTTCGTACTTGTTCCATCGGTTCCGATGATTTTCCCGGTTTCTCTGATAAAAGGGATTTTATTTAACTTTTCTCCAATCTTTTCTTGTAAGGTATGACCACGTTCAAGTTGCCACTCTTCAGAAATATCAATTTTTAGCCCCCCAATATAGCGGACGCCAATTTTGGTTTGTTGCGGGAGATCAAGTAGCCTTTCTAGTTCTCCGATCATAAGTTCAAGTATTTCGGCTGTTTCTTGCAAAAGATTGGCAGATGTTTGAGATGTGTTGGTCCACATTTCAAAAAGGCTAGCACCACCATTATCCACAAGAATTGCGAGTAGCGTAAGAGGATCTAGTAAGTAATTTTCTAAAGCACTTCTTTTTATAACCGTTACATTTTCTGAGGCCGTATTTGCATCTTGTCTAGGATCCCAATCGATTAGCCCTCTGAATTTCGATAGATTTAGATCTGATAGCTTTTCGGCCCATTGCTTAGCTTGTGCACAGCCACCGCCCACACCAGAGTTTGCTTTATTGCTGGCTGGGATAAAGCGCAAAGCAGGGCTGCTTGGTATCAGTTCTAACTGAACTAATCGATTATGAACCTTTTGGTAGTAATTTGCATCGTCAATAGCTTCACAAATTATAATTTGGTCATCGGGAAAGACTGAGAGAAAGCCAGATGAAAGTATTGATGAAGCTGTAGATGATGAAATTTTACGTAGCTCTTTGTTAACTCGGGTAAGCTCAAATATTTCAGCCCCGGAACTTTCAGCCAAAGCAACTGTGCTAGGTGAGTGAGTTGCAAGAACTATTTTTATTCCCTGATCTACAAAATTTTCCTTTAATATTTGCAGAACTATTTTTGTGAATGATGGGTGTAGGTGTGCATCAATCTCATCAAGTAGAAGTATTTTGGGTAGATGCTTTATTCCATCCTTTAAGGTAGCTTGATAACGCAAAGAAAAGAGAGCTAGTAACCCGCGTTCTCCCGAAGACAATTCTTTAATTGCTACTTCGTCTCCTGATTCCTTATCAATTAGCCTTAGCTGATATGCTCCACTAAGATCGAATACTGTGCCTGAAGGTCGGTTAAATTTATAGGGGAGCTCTGCATCCTCTAGGATTTTGTTGGCCGTATCCCAAGGCTCATAACCATGATTTTCATAAAATTTTTCATCGCTTTCATATTCGA
>CALGZA010000108.1 GCA_937934595.1 uncultured Verrucomicrobiales bacterium
CCCAGCCACGCAGATGATGAAATGACACGCACCATCATCAAAGCAGCAGAACTCATGCAAGTCAGATTCATTGACCACATCATCATAGGACAATCCATCGATGGCAAAGACCCATACTACTCATACCGAGAATCCAGCAACATATTCTAAAAACTACAAACCCAAAAAACAACCTCACACCACCCCACACATTACAAAATCATCCCATCCACATCCACCACCCACAAAATAATAATTAACAAATCCTCGTAATCTACAGTTGCAAAATCGACAAAGATCACTAGCCTCCGCTTCACCATGAGCGAGCAAGAAACGCAATCAACTGAGCAAGAACTAATCGCAGTCCGCACCGAGAAAATGAACCAACTCCGAGAGCTGGGCATCGATCCATTCGGACAGAAATTCCCAGTCACAACAACACCGGGTGAAATCAAAGCCAACTTCGAAAACGACATACCCGTCACCCTCGCAGGACGCCTACTCGCCATCAGAGACATGGGAAAAAGCGTCTTCTTCACCATCGGTGACGTCCACGGACGTATCCAAGGATACCTGAACCAAAAAGGCCTCACAGAAACAGAATGGGCCGCATGGAAACTCATGGACATGGGTGACTGGATCGGAATAGAAGGTGAAACATTCACCACAGGAAAAGGCGAGCCATCCGTCAAAGTCGCTAAACTAACCGTCCTCTCAAAAGCACTCCGCCCCATGCCAGACAAATGGCACGGAGTCTCAGACCGTGAAACCAAATACCGCAAGCGCCACCTCGACCTCATGTCGAACCAAGACAGCGCAGACCTATTCGTCAAACGCTCACAAATGATCTCAGAAATCCGCCACTTCCTCCATGAACGCGGATTCCTAGAAGTAGAAACACCCATGCTCCACAGCGTAGCAGGAGGCGCAGCTGCCAAGCCCTTCGAGACCCACCACAACGCACTCAGCATGCCCCTCACACTCAGAATCGCACCAGAACTACACCTTAAAAGACTACTCTGCGGCGGATTCACTAAAATATTCGAACTCAACAGAAACTTCAGAAATGAAGGCATCTCACGCCGTCATAACCCAGAATTCACCATGCTAGAAGCATACTGGGCATTCTCAGACTTCGAGCAAATGGCTGACCTCGTAGAAGAAATGACATGCCACCTCGCTGAAAAATTCTGCGGCGGACTAAAAATCGAACACAAAGACCCAGATGGAAACCACCTCCGAACCATCAACCTAGAACGCCCATGGAAAAGAAAACCATACCATGATCTCATCAAAGAAGTCGCAGGCAACGACTGGTTTGACCTAACCGAAGAACAGCACCGCCAAAAATGCAAAGAACTCGGAGTCGAAATCTCAGACAACATGGAAGACTACGAGATCACCCAGCAAGTCTTCGAAAAACTCGTCGAAGAACACGCATTCGACCCCTGCTTCGTCACCCACGTCTCCAAAGAACTCATCCCACTTGCCAAAATCAACCCAGAAAACCCAGACGTCATAGACGTCTACGAACTCATCATCAACGGCCAAGAAATCTCACCAGGATACTCAGAACTCAACGACCCAATACTTCAGCGCCAACGCTTCGAAGATCAAGCAGGCGGTGAAACACAGAACATCGATCACGAGTTCCTTGAAACCATGGAAAGCGGAATGCCCCCAGCAGGAGGAATCGGAATCGGAATAGACCGCCTCATCATGATGCTCACCGGCGCTCCCACCATCAGAGACGTCGTCCTCTTCCCACAACTAAAAAACAAAGACTAAAAAACTCTAAAAAAATCTAAATTCAACAAATCAGTGGAGTCGGTCAGACATCTCATACAGATGCCTACCACTCCACTTTTTTCATGCACAAAAACTCCGCCACCATCACCCCAAAAAATAAGCTACTCCCAAACCTCCTCCAAGATACAAACCTGAATGCGCTCCATCACCTCCCGCTCACCAGCATCATAATCCTCGTGCCCCGCCAAATGCAAAAGACCATGGACAATATATAGCATCATCTCCTTCTCCACATCCACACCATACTCAGCAGCATTCCTCTGCGCCGTCTCAGCACTTAACACTATCTCACCATGAGCAAAGGTAATCACATCAGTCGCACCAGGAATACCCATGAAATCATCATGCACCTGAGCAATCACATCATCACTCACAATCGAAACCTCAACAACATCCAGACCACCTAAAACACCACCACCATTAGCCTCATTACACAAAGCCATATCCAACGCAACCCCCGAACAGCCCACTAACCTACCCAATAAAACATCAGAAACCCCCACCTCAGACTGATGATTATACACCTCAACAGAAGCCATAACTATGCACCCCATGAAACAGCACCTACTCTCTTCACCCCTCTAGCTACATTATCCCTTCTCATCACCTTCTTATCCTGCTTACTCCTCTCCTTGTCCACATCCTTATTATCAGAACCCACCTCATCCACAACCGCACCCTTCTCACCCTCAGCATCCTTCTCTTTATCCTTAGGGTAATCTATCCTACTATGTAACATACTACGAAGTGTCGTAGAAAAGCTCTCACGCACCTTCTTTAGCTCCATAAAAGTCAAAGAACAATTATCAAGCTGCCCCTCAGAAACCCTCTTCATCACCAAATCATCAACCAACCCCCTTATCTTACTAGGACTAGGCTTGCGCAATGAACGAGATGCACTCTCAACAGCATCTGCTAAACTAATAATACCACTCTCCTTAGAACTAGGAATCGGCCCAGGATAACGGAAATTCTTCTCACTCACAGGTGTTATATCCTCCGGCTTCTCCAGCCCCTTCTCTACCTGCCCTTCACCCTCCTTCTTCAGCTCATTCGCCTTATGATAAAAATAATAAACAAGCGAGTTCCCATGATGCTCCTTTATAACATCAATAATCAACGGATTTAACTTATGCTTCACCGCCAAATCCACACCATCCTTAACATGAGCAATAATCACCAAAGCAGACATCGTCGGGGTAATCGAATCATGCGGATTCTCATCACCCTGGTTCTCTATAAAATACAACGGCTTCTTTAGCTTACCAATATCATGAAAATACGAACAAACCCGGCACATAGGAGCATTCGCACCTATACTCTCAGCAGCTGCCTCAGCCAATGACGCTACCACCAAACTATGATGAAACGTACCAGGAGCCTCCAACTGCAAACGCTTCATCAACCGATGATTCAAATCACTTAACTCCAACCAACTAATATCAGTAGTCACCCCAAACAAACCCTCCAAAACCGGCAACAAACCACTCACAATCATCGCAATCAACATACTAACACCCAAAGCACACCCACACAACTGCACCAAATCACGCAATCCATCACCACCCACAGGAACCAATATCATCCCATACATCACAGACAAAACCAAAATAACCACACCAGCATACACACCAGCTCGTAGCAAAGATCCCCTCCGCCTCACACTCTTCGTCAAATAAACCACCATCATACCACAAAACAAACTCATCACAGAATAATGTATCAAATAATGGCCAGGCACCACCAACAACCCACAAATAGTCACCGCAATCGTAGAAAATATCCCACCCTGCCTATCAATCAGCACAGAAGTTATCATCGGTGCCAAAGCATAGGGTAATGCTATCAAAGCACACGATGATCCTACAAAAACCAAACCAACCAAATGAACCAACAACAAATGCAATGATATCGAACCAAACATCAAAATCACCTTCATATTACGTGGATTCTTAGTATGCTGAACCTCAAATACACACACCATAGCAAAACAAACCGATATCTGCAAAAACGCTACCGTACCAAACTCAGTAACATAACTCGCTGAATTCTGAATCACCAGCAGCATACAAAAAAAAGCAAACAACATATAAAGAAGAACTCTCACCCCAAAGCTCCTATCCATAGAACCTGACAGTATACCCTGTTCATGAGTTCTTCGTTTCCTACCAGAAGACATCCCCTGTTGTGCTAACTTCCAGCGCTTGATTGCATCTATAAATCCCACGTGACAGAATTTTATTGGTTAATTAATCAACGAGGTAAGTCGAAAGTTCAACCTCGCAGGAAAGCCATTATTAAACACTTTTTACTAAAATAGCAACAAATCTATTTCATCAAAGAAAACAAACACATCACACGCCAAAAGAACAAACTACCAATCAACATTCACTCCACGTGTATCAACATGAGTAAAAGAACGGTAACGTCCCACACCACCCTTAAACTTACCCTCAGCCCTCATTCTACGTGCCACCGAAGACACCGTATAAGCTGAAACCCCCTTAAACTGAACATCCACCGCCTTGTTCACCAAATGCTGTGACTGTGACTTCCCCCTCACAGCACGATTATAGGTAGGACTTCTATAAACAGACACCAAAGGCTTAGGAACAGCCCTCATCCGTGAAGCCATCGCATCCAAAACCCTCAGAGTACGTGCTATATTCCTCCACATATAACGAGGTGGCAAACTATTACGCATCCTGCCACGCTTCTTAAAATGAGGAAAAAGAACCGTATATGGTGAAATGTTCTTTAACCGTAAACCCTTAATGTAATTTGCATACCGTAATACATCCAAACCCTTAGCATCAACCCATGACTGTGGTATCCCCTTCACAGATCGTGTACTATAAAATAACCCAGCCTTAGCCTCTCGCACACTAAACACAGCCGTACAAGCCGCAGCAGAAATCCACCCTAAAAAACGACGACGACCCACGAGCCCCATACCCTCATCATCCATAAAATTATCATTATCATCGTCCATCAAAAAAATAATGGGACTTATCCTCTCGCTTTACCAGAGAAAATTGAAAGAACTCCCTCTTTTACAACGTAACAAACAAAATTCCAACAAACCAAACCTAATCTTGAACGAAATAAAAGAACAGCTGTCTAACCCAGCCCACTCACATCAAGATTTACTTAATCTATCCAAGATACTCTTTACCAAAGGAGGCCCATGATAAATAAATCCAGTATAAAGCTGAACCAACTTCGCACCAGCTCTTAGCTTCTCCTCAGCATCAGAAGCATTCATAATCCCACCCACCCCTATAATCGGAACCTTATCACCCAAATGACTATGAAACGCTGATATCACCTCAGTAGACTTATCAGTCACAGGTGCCCCAGACAAACCACCAGCTTGCTTCGCAAAAGGCCTACCATCAACTGCCGACCTATCAATAGTCGTATTAGTAGCAACCAGACCCTCTAATCCACCATCAAGAAAAACCCTACTCAAATCCGCAATCTGCGCCTCCCCCATATCAGGTGCCACCTTAAGAACGATCGGCATTCTAACCCCACTCTCATCCATCAACCTCGCCTGCTCCAACTTTAAAGCCTCTAACAACCTCGCCGTATCATCCGCAGCCTGTAAATCCCTCAACCCAGGAGTATTAGGTGAAGATATATTCACAGTCACATAATCAGCAACGCCCCAGCAACCCCTCAAAGCCTTTATATAATCACTCACTGCATCCTTATTAGCAGTCAACTTATTCTTACCTATATTAAAACCCACTATCCCACCATCACGCTTAAAACTCCGTGCAGACCTCACATTCTCCACCCCCTTCTCAAGGCCACAATTATTAAATCCCATACGGTTAATAATCGCCTCATCATCAACCAATCGAAACAACCTAGGAGTCGGATTTCCAGCCTGAGGAAGCGGAGTAATCGTACCTATCTCCACAAAACCAAAACCCAATCGCCCCAACGCATCAATCGTATCCCCATCCTTATCCAAACCAGCAGCCAAGCCAACCGCATTAGGAAACCTTAAACCCATACACTCCACCTCCTTACGCCCATCACATCCACCACTCAGAAACCGCAACACACCAAGCTTCTCAGCACGTCTCAATAACCCCATACTAAGATGATGCGCCTGCTCAGCATCAAACTTAAATAATATATTCTTCGCTAACCTATACTGCCACTCTCTCATTGCAAGAAACCTGATGACTCAACATCAACTCGTCAAGACAACATAATCCATATCAACCATAAATTAAACTAACATAAATCATGCTCTAACTAGATTGTTACATTTTTCTAAACTGCAGTTTCTATATAAAATAACTATTTTTGCCTCTCCCTTCTTCTTGAACTCTCATTCCGCTTGTTTCATATCTTTTTTATACTTCTTTAACAGCCCAGCATTCAAATTACCCTCTAACTCCTTAGGCAAAAGACCTTTAGCTATTTCACACTTCCCAATAGTGCACAAATGCATCGCCTGATCATACAAAATAAGCGCTAAATTCTCCTCACTCGCAGGTGGGGGGATGTCCCGCAGACCGTTAAAACTAAGTAGAATATAAGTCAAATACCTACTTAACCTTAACCTTCTTTTTTAATTCTTGATCCACTGCCTTCATCTTCTTCTTATAAAAATGTAGCAAACGAGCATTCAGCTTACCTTCCAACTCAACAGGCAAAACCTTCAAAGCCAATTCATACTCCCTAATAACCGATAAATGATTCGCCTGGTGATACAAAGCCAAAGCTAAATTCTCCTTACTCTTAGGAGGAAAATCCTTCAAAACCGCATTCATCTTCTCATAGATCATCAGAATTTTATCATACTGCCCAGTCATATGGTAAGCATGAGCTAAATCTCCATACTTAAATGCTTTAAACCCAGGAACCTTATAATCTATATCAATCAATTCATACAAATTAATAAGCTGGTGAGACTCCATCCAAGAACGATCTAAAGACACCGCCATATGATCAGTACACACTTGATTATCAACCATATACCTCTGATAGACCTCACTATTAAACAAACGCCTGAAAAAAGGAATACACTTGCGCTGCATACCCTTACCCCATCGATATTCATCGAAACTCCTCGTATAATGATTAACCACATAATCCTTATCCATAATCACTCGCTTCTTCATCGTAAGCTGCAAACCATTCAGCCACTCACTAAAAGCATTCGCTTCACCCAAATCACCATGAATTAACATACTAATCACACGGTCAGCCCTCGACGGATACCATCTCTTATAACGTAAAATATCATCACTATCTTTATACTGATACATCCCTGTCAAAGCAGCACTTATCTCATTAACTCTCCTTATAAACGGTAAAAATTTCTTTAACTCCTCATCCCTAGACCCATTAGAATACAAATCATACATCCGTAAATAGCCGGCGTTCAGCAGATAACTCATCTCACTTGTCAACAAAGGCCCCAACTTATTATTAGACTTACTATGCTGAATCACAACTGCATACAAAGCATTAGCCAACGCTCCAATTTCATCATATTTCCCATGAGCATACAAATACTGAACATAAGCCCTATAACGTGAAGAATAATCCACACTAAGATTTCTCGATCCCCCTAAAGTCTTCAAATAACGATCTATAAAATTACTCTCGTCTTTAAACAAATCCGTAAGTTGCCCAGCAGCCTCAAATGAGGTGACGCTATAAAAAACACCTAGCACTGTGGAAACCTCAACATCTACTCCATCTTTAATAGCCTCATTCAAAAAGTAAGCCATCTTATGCATCATAGTATTTTCAGAAGCATCATAATCTCTAGCATAACTTACCTCCCTTCTCATAAACAAAAGTGACAATAAATAAGCCTTCTCCTTGTTCGTTTCATAAAAACTCAACAGCTTCTCAGTATACTTCCACGTATGCTCATCAGCCGAAAAATATCGCGTCATTAAACTATTCGAATTTTCATAGCCTCCCTTTAACAAATTGGGTAATATCTTAGGCACTTCTTCCACAAAACCACATTTCAAAAATAATGTAGCAATGGGAACTACATGTTTAAAATGTTTAGGATTTGATCGATAAATCTTCAACAATTCTTCTCTACCCTTATCAGACATCGCCATAATTCCACAGGTATTTATAAAATGATTCTTGTGTAGAACATTACCAGAATCTAAATACTCAATCTGCTTCAATAAATTAAGCCTTCCTATCTCAGATAAACGCTCCTTTTGATCCTGATTAAAAAAATGATCATCATGGTGCGAAACCAAATTTAATTGTCTACTGTCATCACTACAACCCAGCCCACCATCTTTCTCTATTGCCTGCTCAAAAGTATCGACAAATATCTCCTTCAGCTTACCAGAACGAATTAAAATTGTACTCGAAGCCCTACTCATCATTAGGTTATTCAATATAATACACCGATATCTTACCGGTAACGATTCTAGCAACTCATTCAACGTTTCATAACCACGACCTGCATTCACATGGTATGCATTTGCAAGCGTCATGCTCTTGCGGTTTAGATCATGTATATGATTATAAGTCATCTCATACCAAGCCTTATTTATCTTCGTCAACTTCTCAGCAAAAACCAAAAAGTCTTTAATCGCTGGATTCTGCCTAATCAACACCTTAGGATGTATTAATCCCTGCCTATTAAACTCCAAAAATAAAGTCTCTCCATACTCTCTAGTCGTACAGTATACAATCCACGCAGTTTGAATAAATTTCTTTTCCTCCTCAGAGCTTAACGTATTATAAAGCTTACCCTGCTCAACCATTGCCTGCCTGAAAACTCCCTTACTGGTCAAATTCTTAAAACGTTTTTGCCAACGCCAATTCATAGGTACTGTCGCCCGTATCAACTTCGTAATATTCAGT
Organism: uncultured Verrucomicrobiales bacterium; assembly: GCA_937934595.1. Classification (GTDB taxonomy): domain Bacteria; phylum Verrucomicrobiota; class Verrucomicrobiia; order Verrucomicrobiales; family Akkermansiaceae; genus Rubritalea. Next base: position 8,662 of record CALGZA010000108.1, read on the forward strand.
TTATTACGTATCGACAATTGATCTAAGCGGTAAACCAATCTTAATAAATAAAACGGATTCATCGACTCATCCCTCTTAAAAGCATTCAAAGTATTATTTATAAGTGCAGCTTGTAGGCCTGTTGGGCATAACCTAGTAGATTTATGCCGCTGCCCCAACACATCCTCTGAAGTCTGATCAAGACGCATCGCATAATGATTCAAAACTTTAGATGTTAGATCTATATCCTGGACAACATTTTCCCTTATAAACCTCTTCACAAAATCATTTGAGCTCCATACTTCATCTGAAGCTAATACACCCTCCTTACCCAAAAACTCATTAGCTTCCCTTAATGCTTTATTTCTCAATACATTCTCGTCAACCGAAAATAAGCTATCCAACTTCTGAGCTTTAAGAATACCCTGATATTTAGCAGATGCGCTTATCTTAAACATAGCACTTAGTGCCTTCATATGCTCTTTAGATGCTTTTTTAAGACTCTTTTCATAATCAGAAACAAAGGAAAAAAATGTTTTCTCTCCCATCAGAGTCAACATTAGCCCAGCACCATATTGTTTCTTCTTATCAGCCTTTTCAAGAGCACTCGTTAGTGCCTTATAACTCTTTATACTCTCATAATTCATTTTATACTGCTTGTATGACAAAGCTACGAAATTAAATGCATACTCAGTCCTATGATTATTAACAGAGTTAAGCATGTTGGATAAAGTTTTACTTTTATTATAATAGTTCACAGCAGCCATTGCTTTTCTGCCACTCTCCTTATCTTTCTCTATGCTATAAACTGGCATCCTAGTTAAGATAATATCTTCTACATCACCTAAAAATCCAGCCTCAGACAAATGGATAAATTCATTACCAAAAAGACGCTTCCCACTGTAATAATAAGGATAATTTGCAGGAATTAGACCAATAGGATACTGATATGTTTCGGCCAATTGAACCCCGCCTGAAATAAATCCAGGATGCCGTATTATGTCATACATCAAGAAACCAATCTTATCTTCACCATTACGATTTGAATTAGTTCCGTAAGTAGAAATATAACGTCCTTTCTTCGTGATATTTATCCATTTCAATGACTCGAGCCCTTTTTCACTCTTCACAATGTTTGCCATTTTCCGATTCATCATATCCAACAACACCTTTTGCTTCTTATTTGAAGACAACGTCTGTAACGTAAAATTCACCAATTTCTGAATTTCAAGATACATTACTTTTAATGTCTTAAATTCCCCAGCCTCAAAATAAGCCAGAAAACGCTCAGCAAGTAATAAATCTGCTGCAGTCTTAGAATTCAACTTGAGCAAAACTAGCCACTCATCAAAATCCGATAACAACCACTTGCCTTTTTTACCTTTCATCTCACTCACCAGATCACCCTCATTCGCTAGTAATAACTTTTTATATAAAGACAGTTTACCAGAAAATACTTTATTCACGCTCTCCGCACTACTAATGAAATCAACATCAATAAGCCCAGTATCTTGCTTAAAAATCACATACTGACCTAGATATTCTATACGAGTAGGAAGATGAGCAAGCTTTTCTAGATATGGCTGTGTGCGGTAAGATTCAACTCCACTATAAGAGGCAGTAGCAAGCAAGCTCTTCTTTGCAATGGCTAAAATCACTTCATTAAATAAATTGTCACCCTCACTTGAAAAACTACTCAAGTATGCCCTAAAAGAATCATCTGCATGATCTTTACAGCCCATCATATATAAATAAAACCGCTTTATCGCTTTATCTCTCCGCTTTAATAAACTCGAGTTAGCTTTATCGAACGCTTTAAAGTGAGAATTACGACTACCCTTACCAGAATCCATCATTTGCACACACCTAGTAAACAGGTTCAGCGGATATCCGTCAGATGACAATAGTTCAGCAGTATTTTCTCCTAAACCATGAAGATATTCGTTAAAAAACTCTATTGCACCAATATAAAATTCAGGCTTTTTCTTATCATTCTCTAACTCTTCAGCCACAAAAGTAATTACCTGAGTAAATGCTCTTCTATTCCCCTTCAACAAATCTAACGCCTTTGCTTTCTCTTCCATGTATATTTCCATCGCAATAGGCACCCTAGCACGTCGAGGTATATCAGACATTCCAGATAAAAACTTAACAGCTATCGCTTGACTATCCTTATCATCCAATGCCTTACCAGCCCTATAATAATTCAGCCACTTACGCGGACTCCTAGAGTCTCCTGGATTCAGCCGCTTCATTAAAGCCTCCTCAAGCTTCAACTTTTTCACCTTCGTGGCGAAAGAATCAATCTCATACTTTAGCCTCTGATTAGACTTCAACAAAACCTGTAACCTCTTATAGGCAAGATTAACAGCGCGATCAGGCTGCTTTGAATCTAACGCTTTTTTCAACTTCTCACTAAAAGGTTCACGGGATACGCTTCTCTGCTTCACTCGGGTGTTTAGTCCCGCTAACCCACCAGCATTGAAACTATTAGACCCTGCTTGAGTGCGGATAGAGCGTTTATGCTTATTCAAATATCTCGCCTTCTCCCCCTGCATAGAGAATTTAGTAATAATACCCTCTATTGACTCAGCATCGGTAATCTTTCGAGAAAGCATTTGCCTTCTCGCGATAATTCGCAGTTCCTCTTTCAGTGTATCATCTAGCTTATCAAAAGACTCTTTACTAATAGCCAAACCTTGATTCATCATTGCTGCATTGAGTCCTGTTCGCTGTAATCGGTCATTAGTGATCTTCAGCGCTAAACTCAGTTGTCGGAGCACATCTCCATGAAGCTGACCTTTCGTATCCAGCACATGAGCATGCATTATATGAGCATCTGCCCTCAACTTCTCATTCTGCTTTACCTCCTTTAATAAATCACTTACATCTCTCTCAGGATCAGCATACTGTAATACCAGCACCTTCAACAATGGATTTTTAAATAAGTCTATATGCTTAACAAGTTTCTCCTTATTTAATGCGGGCTGATCCCTCCTAGAAGACTCTTCTGAAAAATATAAACGCTGTGACTCAGTAACACTAGACAGCAGTTCAATGATAGAATTATTTCGCCGGCTATAACCTCCGTAAATATTACTAACATTGAAGCCTGGTCCATTATCTGCGCCTTCTGCTTCGATAACTTCAATGATTTTAGGGTAATTATCACCCCTAAGCAACTCCTTCTTAATAAGTAAACCCACATAAAACACAGTCTGTTCCATCATCGCTTTTTGACTCCTAGCCCTACGCATCCCGCTCCACTGCATATTCGATATAAGCCCTTTATTTTTTTCATAAAAACGTGTAAAAAGATCTAAAACCTTCTTGTCTAGCTTTTTCCCTCCTTGTGGGTTAAGAGCATTTTTATTCAAAGAAAAAAGTAGCCTCAACTCATGGAGTTCCATAACTCCATCTTTCTCCACCATAGCTAGTACCTTAGCCTGACGAGCCTCATCACTCAATTCCGCTTCAGTAAATAGTCGCAAAAATGCACTTATATAAGAGCGCTTATCCTTCTTGTTAATCGCACGTGCTTTAGACAAAATAGCCTCAGGCAAAATAAAGTCACCTCTATTTATTTTACTAACAACAAGATAATTGTAATACTTGACCTCCTCAGGGTTATCTTTAATCTTCTTCATGAAAAACTCAGCACCACCCTTACCAGCAATCCACCTAAAATTTCGAGAATTCTCATTTCTCACTAATCCAGTTAATTCATAAAGCATAGCCGAATCGACTAAACTAGACTTACTCATCTGCATCAACAGCGCTTTTTGCTCATCTCCTACCAAGTCATCTAAAACCTTAAAAAGCAATGCCTGTGACATCAAATGGAGGCTCTTCACGTTCAGTGGCAGAACGGAACCAGATTGCGAATTACCTCTATTTCCCAAGTTACTAATAGTATACTGAACACTATTAGCATTCATCATCGAGTCCAGTTGAACATTTGCTTGTCCCAACAAACTCAAACGCAGATACTTCTCTGGTAAAGGATCACTATTGATAAGATTCAAATGCATTGGCCTACTAACATCAGGCTTCCAACCTACTTTAACCCCCTTGATCTCATCCTTATAAGAAAGCAAAGCCAAAGCACAATGGCCTGCCTTCTTACTATAACCCTGCTCATAAAGGATCAAACTATGCAAAAACTGTAACCGCCAGTCATCTCCATACTTAACCAAGCTCTTCTTCAAATAACTTGCAGCCTCTTCAAAAGCCTCTTCTCTAAATAACTTTAAAACCAATTCCTCTACCACTCTTGGACCAGCCTCGCCAGATGCCGCCTCTAACTCACTCATCGCTGACTCATAATCACCCTCACTCATCAACAAAGACGCCAATTTCCTACTAGCCTTACCACTCTTATCGAGCTTCTTCGCCTTCCTATACAACTGCATCGCGCGCTTATTATCTCCAGAACTATGATCCATCGAAGCAATCTGCATCAACAAATAAACATCATCAGGTCGTAACCGTGTCGCCTCCAGCAATACATTCCTAAGCTCCTCCTCCTGTCCATTCACACGGTAAACCTCAGACAAAGCCATGATCGGAGCCATAGACTTCGGAGAACTCCGCCTCCTCCTCGTAAACTCATCAACTAATTTCGATAAACCACCAGTTACCTTCCCATTCCTAGCCAAATCACCTGCCCAGCGAACACGCGCATCTAAATCCTTAGCATCATCATACAAACGCCAATAAAGCAACTCAGCCTGCTTATGTTGACCAGACTCACTACTTAACGATGCAAGCTTCGCATAAATCTCACTATCGCCATCAAATCGCTGAACACCTTTCCTCAGACCCTCAAGCGCAGCTGCAGCACCCTTAGTTTCACTCAGAAGATCCACCTCAGCCAACCATACCTGCTTATCCCCAGGTGACAAACCCTTCCACTTCCTTATCGTCGACAACGCCAGATCCATCTTACCCGCTCGCTTATAGATATAACTCAACCGTCTCAAATGAACCGCCTTCAACTCATTCGGTAACTTAATCAACTCCTCCATATTAGCAGCAGCCTTCCCAAGCTCATACCTACGCTCATAAACACGAGACAACTGCAGTAAATTAATCGCAGTCTTACTTGTACCAAGCTCTAACAACAAACCATTACACCGTTCCAAATCACCACTAGACTCATACAAATCAGCCAACAAAAACTTCTCCCTATCACTCAAAACCTTCTTAGCACTCAGCACCTTAATATGCTCATCCATCTTCTCAGCCTTCAAGATCAACCGTAAAACAGAATCAATAGCCTTATCCACCTCAACCGGCTTCTTCGCCA
>CALGZA010000109.1 GCA_937934595.1 uncultured Verrucomicrobiales bacterium
GCAAGAGCATCTAACAACCTAATCAAACCATCCCTATCCAAAGCAGGCTCTATACCCTTCCACACCCTCACAGCATCACCCTTACGCCCCTTACCATACAAAAACTGCCCAGCAGAAATAGCCACATCCAAAGACCCAGGATAAGCCCTAACCGCCCCAAAATAAGCATCAATAGACTCCTTCTCAAAACCATACTTACTCAACAAACTAGCATGCCTCAACGCCGTCACAGCACTCGCCTTAACCAACCTCTTATAATTCGACAAATCACTCAACACATCCTTCCCAACCTTCAAATCATGAGACAACCCAGCTCGCCTCAAATGCAACGCCGCATCCTCAGGCTTCAACTTAATCATCCCATCTATCAACTGACGAGCCGCATGCAAATCCCGCGAATCCCTCAACATCCCAAAATAAGCACCCCGTAACTCATCATCCAAAGGAGACTTCTTCAACAACCCCTGATAAATCTTCTTCGCCTCATCATAACGCTCCACACCCACCAAAACCTCAGCCAACCTCCGCTCCAAATGAACCCGCTGCGGATACCGCTTCACCAACTCAGTAAACTCAACAATCAAACCATTCACATTCTCCTCACGCTTATAAACCAACTCCACCTGCCCCACAATCTCCCTCTCCAACCATGACCCCACACCACTCAAATCCAACGTCTCAACATAAGTCTTCAACGCCTTATCACGCTCACCCTGCCTCGACAAAATATCACCCACACGCAGCGTCCTCAAAGCCCGCCTATAAGGATCCTTCGTCATATCCCTCAACCTAACCGCAAGCTCCAAAGCAGCCGGCGCCAAACTATCCGCCATCAAAATATCAATCACATCCTCCATCAACTCCTGATCCTTCGGAAACCTCTTCACCAACCCCTTCCAATGAGCCACCGCCTCATCCGCCTTCCCCTCCCGCGTCAAAAAGAGCCCCTTCAACTTATTCACCGTCAACAACACCCCCTCAGCACCCTCCTCCTTACCCGCCAAAACCAACGCCCTATCCAAATCCGCAACAGCCCTATCCAAATCCGCAACAGCCCTACCAAAATCCAACAACCTCCCATAAGCCCTCGCCCTATCCAAAAACAACTGAGCCCCACCACCACCTAACTTCACCCCCTCCGTCAGCACCTTCACAGCCTCCTGCTCCTTCCCCTTCTGTAACAAAAAATAAGCATACAACTGCTTATCAGCCACCCCACCCTTCACCGACCTACCACGCAGAAAATCCTCCAACGACTTCTCACTCCCCTGAGCCAACCACCCCGTCTGAAACCTCTCAAACAAGCTCCTAGACTCCGGACGCTTCAACAACAACCTATGATACCGTGCCGACTTCTTATCAAGCACCACCTCCCCCCCCACACCAGCATTCTCATCCTGAGCAACCTGAGTATAGCCCATCAAAGAGAACAAAACAAAAAACGAAATAGAAGTAAGCAAAGTAATAAATTTTTTCATAAAAAAGTAATGACGACCATTAAAATTAACATGCTTGCTTTTCAAGTCAATAATTCATTGTAAATAACTAAAGTTGTTACTTCCTTGAAAAGAGGGCCGAAAAATCAAGTAATACAAAAAAACGCTCCCACTACTTCATAAATAAGAGCACCCCACTTCCAGAATGAAGTATAATTTACATCCCCAAATTTACCGTTCTCCCTCTTTTTAGAAACCCATTTCACATAATCATAACCAGAAAATCATTCGCTTTTACAATTCTCATCAATCGCAAATAAACCATCCAACTTCTGTGCCCTAAGAATTCCCTGATACTTCGCAGACTCTTGTATCTTAAACATAGCTATGAGTGCCTTCAAATGCTCTTTAGAGGTCTTTTTGAGAGTCTCCTCGTAGTCAGAAACAAACGAGAAAAATGTTTTCTCTCCCATCAGAGCCAACATAAGACCAGCTCCATATTGCTTTTTCTTATCTGCCTTTTCTAGACCTAATATCAGTATCTTATAATTTCTTTCAACATCCGAATACCTATCACGCTGCTTGTAATGCGTAGCTAAATAATCATGAGTATATTCAGCTCTATAGTTTGCTAACGTAGATAAATGAGAAAAAGCTCCGAAGCGCTTTACTGCACTCATAAATTTTTTTCCCTGTGCTGTATTTTTCTCTATGTCTAAAACTGGCATTTTAGTAAAGATAATGTTTTCTTCATCATCTAAAAAACCAGCTACAGACAAAAAATCTAGTTCATTTACTAACGAATAAATAAGATAATCTGATGAAGTGTAACCTATCGGATACTGATATTTTTCAGCCAGTTTAACCCCGCCCGTAATAAAACCAGGGTGGATTAACATATCCTCCATCAAGAAACCAACAGTACTGTCATTACGGTGAATTGAACTATTACTGTTAGTTTGATGAAACATGATTGATATCCATTTGATAGACTCACTTCCCTTCACTCCCTTAACTATTTTGGCCATTCGTCGATCCATCATATCTAACAAAATTTTTTGTTTCTTATATAGAGATAACGTTTTTAGCGTGAAATCAAGCAGTTCCCGGATATCGTGATACATTACATAACCCTCTTTTGCTGCCTTAATATCCCCAGCTTCTAAATAATCCACAAAGCTTTCAGCTAATAATAATTGCGCTGCAGGCTTAGGATTCAACTTAACCAAAAATAGCCAGTTGTAAAAATCAGATAATAATAAAGTTTCCTTTGTATCATTCAATGCGCTTACCAGATCATCTTCACTAGCTAATAACAACTTTCTATACAAGATCAATTCGTCAGATAGTGATTTATTTACCAACTCCATACTGCGGATAAAATCCAAATCAATAACTCCAGAATCTTGCTTAAAAACAACATACTGCCCGAGGTATTCCATACGGCTAGGAAGATGATCAAAACTTTTGCTTCGTGATGAAGGAAGATAAGACAAACCTCTATTTTTAATGGCATTAGAAAGTAAACTCTTCTTAACGATCGCTAAATTCTCTTCATTAAACTGTTTATCGCCCTTAGGAGAGACGTTTTTCAAGTAAGCCTTAAAAAAAGCATCTGGAGCTCCACTATAAATCATCATCTGGCTGTAGAATCTTTTAAACGCTTTATTTCTCCGAGCCAATAAAACTAGATTAGCTTTATGGGAATCACTAATCGTAATATTACTCTCATTAGCAGGCATATTGTACAAACTCTCATTAAGGAAATTTTTCATATATCGACTACCTAAGAAAAATTCGGAGGAATTTTCTCCCAATAATTGAATATATTCGTTAATAAACTCTACTGCTTCTATGTAGAGCTCTGGGCTTTTCCTGTGAAAGTTTAGTTCCTCAATAAGCGCAGTAATAATCTTATTGAAATAACCTCGCCTCACATTTAACAACTCTAACGCCTTGGCCCTATGTTCTCTGTATATAGCCATCGCAACAGGCAGCTTAGCTACTTGAGGTACAAATGACATAGTAGAGAAAAATTTCACAGCTACAGCTTCACTCTTCTTATCACCCAGCGCTTTGCTAATTCTATAATAGTTGAGCCATTTCCTTGGACTCCCAGAGTATCCTGGATGCAGCCGCTCCATCAAAGCACCTTCAAACTTAAACTTTTTTACCTGCTCAACGAAAGATTCCATCTTGTCGCCCTGGTTTAAATTAAACTTTAACAAAAACTGAAATCTTCTATAAGCCAGATTTACAGCACGATCTTGCTTCTTAGATTCTATCGCTTTTTGAAGTTTATTAGCAAAAGTTTCACCAACTGCCAATCTTCTACCCACCCCCATATTAAGTCCCGCTAGACCACCTTGAAATACACCTCTAGAAGAGGATTGAGCTTGTATAAACTTATTATTCTTATCGAGAAAACGTGATCTTTCCCCCTGCATAGAAAATGTATTAATAATAGTATCTATTAGCTGAGTATCTGTAATCATTCGAGCTAAAATTTGTCTTCTTGCAATAATGCGCATCTCCTCTTTAAGAGATTCATCTAGCTTATCAAAAGACTCTTTTTTAATCGTTTCCCCTTCCATCATCATTGCAGTACGGAGTCCTCTACGCTGTGCTGGATCATTAGTTAATTTCAGCGCTTTACTCAATTGCATGAGAACATCTCCTATAAACTGTCCTCTCATCTTAAACACATGTGCATGTATGATATGTGCATCAGCTCTATACTTATCAATCTGCTTAACCTCCTTCAATAAATCACTTACATCTTTAGCGGGATCAGCATACTGTAATGCCACCAACTTCAACAATGGGTTTTTGATCAAGTCTACATGCTTAATAAGCTGCTCTTTATCTAGCGCCGTGCATTCAAAGATCAAATGACGGTCAGAAAAATAAGTCTTCTGTGATTCATTAACTGTAGACAACAGCTCAATAAATGAGCTATTATTCGGACCAAAACTTCTACGCTTATTTCCAATACTTAATTTCGGCCCTCCCCACACTCCTTCTTCCTCAATCAATTCTATAATCTTTGGGTAATCACCACTATTTAGTAACTCCATTTTAAGTATATTACCTACTGAAGACACAGCCTGAGCCATCATCGCTTTTTTACTCATGTTATGACGTATCCCCGTAATCTGCCTCACAGAGGATATAAGACCTTTATTTTTCTCATAGTAACGTAAAAAAACACCTAAGACCCTCTTATTTAACCTTACCTTTCCCGTAGAATCAAAAATATCCTGATTTTGAGTAATAAGTAATTCTATTTCATGGAGATCAATAGTTCCATCCTTCTCCACCACAGCTGCTAAGTGAGCCTGACGTGCTTCATCGCTCAATTCCTCCTCAGTAAAATATGGCAAAAACTCACTTATGTAAGAATTCTTGTCTGCCTTGTTAATCTCACGCACTCTTGACAGAATAGACTTAGGTAAAATATAGTAATTATCATTTATCATACTAACTGTAAGATAATTATAATACGCTGCTTCTTCAGGGTTAGCTTTAATCTTGTTCTTGAAAAAATCAGCCACATCCCAAGCTGTAAACCAACTGTAATCTTCACCTCTCATAGATCTTCTTAATTCATAAAACATTACCAAATCAGCTGAAGTAAATTTACTCACCTGCATAACCAGTTCTTTTGCTTCATCTTCACCCACATCATCTAAAATTCTAAACAATAATACCTCAGACATCAGATGAAGACTCCTCACATTCAGTGGCAGAACTCTACCGAGTTGCATCTGCCCAGTATGCACCCGCCTGCCGTAGCTGTGCTGAGCGCCATTTCCACTCAAAATAGATTTCAACACACTGTCTGCTTGTTCTAGTAAACTCATTCTCAAATACTTATCGGGCAAAGGGTCACTTTTAAGATCATTCAAATACCGTTGCTTTACAAAGCCAGGCTTCCATCCTCCTTTGACATCTTTAATCTCCTTCTTATAACCAAAAAGTGCCATAGTAGAATCTAAAGCCTTCTTCGTATAACCCTGCTCATACAGAATCACACTTCTCAAAAACTGTAACCGCCAGTCATCTCCATACTTAACCAAGCTCTTCTTCAAATAAGTAGCAGCCTCCTCAAAAGCCTCCTCTTCTAACAGCTTGAGAACCACCTCCTCCACAACCCTCGGTCCAGATATCCCAGATGCAGCCTCTAACTCACTCAGAGCTGACTCGTAATCTCCCTCTCTCATCAACAAAAACGCCAATTCCCTACTAGCCTTCCCACTCTTATCGAATTTCTTCGCCTTCCTATACAACTGCATCGCGCGATTGTTGTCACCAAAAGTATGATCCATCGAAGCTATCTGCATCAACAAATCAACATCATTTGGACGCAATCGCACCGCCTCCAATAACACATTCCTTCGCTCCTCATGCTGCTCATTCACGCTATACACCTCTGATAAAGCCATAATAGGAGCCAAAGACTTCGGAGAACTCCGCCTCCGCCTCGTAAACTCATCAACCAATTTCATTAAGTCTCCTGTCCTCTTCCCATTCTTGGCTAACTCACCTGCCCAGCGAACACGCGCATCTAAATCCTTAGCATCATCATACAAACGCCAATAAAGTAATGCAGCCTGCTCATGTTGACCAGACTCGCTAATCAATGCAGCAATCTTCGCATACATCTCACTATCACCTTCAAATCTCTGAACACCTTTTCTCAAAACCTCAAGCGCAGCAGCAGCACCCTTAGTTTCACTAAGAAGATCATTCTCAGCCAGCCACACCTGCTTATCCCAAGGTGACAAACCCTTCCACTTCTTTATCGTCGACAACGCCTTTTCTATCTTACCCGCTCCCTTATAAATATAACTCAACCGCCTCAAATGAACCGCCTTCAAGCCATTCGGTAACTTAATCAACGCCTCCATAATATCAGCAGCCTTTCCAAGATCATGCCTACGCTCGTAAATACGAGACAAATGCAACAAGTTTACCGCAGATTTACCGGCACCTAGCTCAGCCAACAAAACGTTACTCCTTTGTGAATCACCATTAGATTCATACAAAACAGCCAACAAAAACTTCTCCCTATCACTCAAAACCTTCTTAGCACTCAGCACCTTAATATGCTCATCCATCTTCTCAGCCTTCAAGATCAACCGTAAAACAGAATCAATAGCCTTATCCACCTCAACCGGCTTCTTCGCCA
>CALGZA010000110.1 GCA_937934595.1 uncultured Verrucomicrobiales bacterium
AGAAAAGAAACACCAGTAAGAGCCCTCAGATACTCATATGACAGCCGAGGAATACGTAGCATGCCCGTAGTATACGTAGGAGTAAAAGGCAGAACAGCCAGAGAACTACAAAAATGGCTTAAGAAAAACAAATATGAAAAAAGCACTTTGCCAGATATTGACCCATTCGCCCCCAAAACCATCAACCCAAATGCTAGAAGATAAGTAATACCATTTGAACTGTTCGAATGAATTGATAGCACAACAAGTTAGCAAGATTAGCAAGGCAAAGAGGAAAGCGAATAGTGGACTATGCAACTGACGAATAACGAAGCTAATCTTGATATATTGTCTTGCACTTCAAAAAATCAGCTCTGCTGCTGTTCCCAAATGTATTAAAACTACTATCAACCCAAAATAACTGTGAAATTGGTATAAACCATTCATTATACAGAAAAGCCGCTACGACAATCATCGCAGCGGCTTTTTTACTTATAAAACATCAACATTCAGCAAAATTATACCATTTGAACTGCTAGAATGGATTGATAGCACAACAAGATAGCAAGAGTAGCAAGGCAAGAGAAAAGCGCATAGTGGACTATACAACTGACGAATAACAAAGCTAATCTTGATATATTGTTTTGCACTTCAAAAAATCAGCTCTGCTGCTGTTTCCAAATATATTGAAACTACTATCAACCCAGAATAACTGTGAAATTGGTATTACTGAAACTGATTCTGCTGCGGGACAATGCGTAACTCAACACGGCGGTTCTTAGCCTTACCTGAAGAAGTAGCATTAGTCGCTATAGGACTAGACTCGCCCTGACCATCCGTGAGAAGTCGGCTCCCTGCTACACCACGTGCACTCAACACATCAGCCACAGACCTCGCCCTAGAAACAGATAAATACTGATTTGAAGAAGCTGATCCATCTGAATCAGTATGCCCCACTATACTAATACTAGTATGTTTATACTTATTTAAAACCATACCTACAGAAACCAGCGTATCAATAAACTGAGGCTGAATCACAGCACTACCTGAACCAAACGTTATATCACTCGGCATATTAAGTATCAAATCATTTCCGTCCCTACTCACACCTACGCCAGTCCCCTCTAACTGTCGTCTTACCTCCGCCTCTTGCCTGTCCATATAATGGCCTATTCCACCACCTATTCCGCCACCAATAAGCGCACCCTTAAGCGCATCCTTTCTATCCCCTGCCATAGCACCAATAAGAGCACCTCCAGCAGCCCCTATTAATCCCCCTTTGAGCGCCTTAGACGCCTGCTGCTGCCCCGTATAAGGATTCACCGTTGTACAGCTTGGTAACGTCAAGCCAATCATACTAACACATGCCACTATTGAATATATTCTTTTCATCTTTTAATTTAGGTTTGTTGTTTATAATTAATACTTAAATTTATATACTTACAAGCTATATGACGCCTAAGAAATAAACAATATTCAAATAATCTGCCAGTAATAACAAAAAGGTCCCCAAAACGAAAATCGCTCGGAGACCCAAATAAAAAAATAAAGCAAATAATACTACTCAACCTTATCTACCACCTTAGCTTCAGAAGGAGCTAGATCCAAAGGCGCCTGCACCTCCTTCTGCTCAACAACCCCTGCTGCCTTAGCGTCAACCTTAACAGCCTTCTTGACTACTTTCTCAGTATCATTCACTAGCTCCACCTTTCTATCAGAGACACCTACTTGATCTTTATCAGACTTCTCTGCCTTTATCGTCTTCTTAGAAGCCTTCTTAGCTCTCACCTGCTTCTTCTTCGATGGTGCCTTCACAGCCTCTACATCATTAGACTTCTCCGGCTCACACTCTCTAGAAGCCTTTGGCTCCTTAACTTTCTTAACTTTAGACAAACTAACACGGCGCTGCTCCTCCTCTTGAAAGATCTCACCCAGCCTAAAACTACGTTTTGTCAACTCCTTCGCCTCCTTATCTCCTATCAGAGCTAGACCCTCCTCCCCTACTTCAGCCAAAAAAATCTTCCACGCCTTCTTCGAAACAGCCTTCGCATTCAGCTTCACAGGCTTCTGCTGAGCCTGATTCTGGTTAGGCTCACCAGTCTTTCTTCCACGGCGTCCTCGTCCTCGATTAGCATTAGCATGGTTCTGTTGATTTCCCTGCTGGACATTCTGTTGATTGTCTCTCTGTGGAGACTGAGGTGCCTCTTTTTGAGGACCAGCCACACTATCAGTAATAGCTGGCTTACTATCAGCCTGAGGCTCATCTCCACCATCAGCAGACTTACTCGTGCGTGAATCACGCACCCCCTGTTTGGGCTCCTTCTTAGACAGCTTCGCCTTATCTGCCTTTACTTCCTTACTGGCAGCTTCCGTAACTTTAGTGGATGTTTGCTCTGAAACATTATCTTGATTCTTTGCCGCGTCCTGAGCTGCTACCGGAGCAGACTCACTAGCTGGCGATGTATTTTCGCTCATTGTATGTGATCTATCACCCCTTCGTAATAATGAGTTACAAAGTTAATGAAAGATTAAATTATTTCTCTAGCAACGAGTATCTCAGGCGCTTCTAGCAGCTCTTGATAACACCCCTCACCATTGATTGTTTAGTTAAGTATTGCATCGTATTTAATGGTCCAACCAGTCAATAGCTGATCGAATACGACGACTTAAAATCGCACCATCTCACCAGTAGTAAAGGCTATTTTCAACCAAATTACACATTTAGCTCATTCAGCTCCCCATATCCTCAAAACCAATTATAGCTTTTGAGCTTTTCTATTACTAATTCACACCTTACACCTCATCCATGTCAGCCGTGAATTACAAAGTAGGAAACGAAAAACTCATCAAAGTACTCAATGGTGCAGCCACCCATCTATCTTCACTCCTCGAAAAACAAGGAAGAACAGACGGCGCACTCAGAATAGCAGTCGTTGGCGGAGGCTGCTCAGGACTACAATACAAAATGGACCTCGTCGACGGCCCCAGAGACAGAGACATGCTCGTCGTTAGTAACAACGTAACCGTCGTAATCGACCCAAAAAGCGCCCTCTTCGTTGCCGGCAGCGAACTAGACTACTCAGATGACCTCCAACAAGGCGGCTTTAAAGTAACAAACCCTAACGCTGAAGTCACCTGCTCATGCGGAGAAAGCTTCGCCGCCTAAACCCACTAAAACATCACACAGCAATCAACAACTCCCGCCAGCCACCAAAAAAAAACGCCCACATCTATACACAAAGTCATCCATGATTACCGAATCAAAACTACCCCACCTCATCAAGCTACTAGACGATAAAGAACCAGCTACAAAAGAAGCACTCAAATCAGAATTCCAAGCCAGCTCAGGTGACATAAGCCACGAGCTCACAGCCACAGGCATCACCCTCACACCAAAAGAAAAAAAACAACTCTCCACACTGCTCCTCCCCGCCAGAAGAAAAACACTCACCAGCGAATGGCAAATCCCAGCAGGTGGCAGATCAGCCATGGCAGAAGACTGGGACAGCTTCGAATACCACCTCAGAATCATCTCTGACTACCTCCACGACGGCATAACACTACGCCCACCTCTCTCTGACGCCCTAGACCTCATCACTGACGAATTCTCAAAAAATCTCCAAAACACACCCATCACCGCAGAAAACCTCCGCATCTGGATGTTCCAAAACGGCAGATTCCAAGGAAACAAAAAAAACTACTACCTCCCAGAAAATAGCGACCTCTGCTGGGTAACAGACTCAGGACTAGGAAACCCCATCAGCCTAGCAACACTATTCATGCTAATCGGAAGAAGACTAAACCTAGACATCACAGGCTGTAACTACCCAGGACATTTTCTTGCACGCATCTACGCAGGCTCCAATATGCAACTCGTAGATTGCTATAATAATGGCAAACTTATCTCAGCAAAAAATATCATCGAGGAGCACAAAGAAATCTCCATCAACGCAAAAATCGCCATCGCAGGACACGCACCACTAGGCGATATCCTACAACGTTTCATCAGAAATCTAGAACACTCATTCAAACACGAAAAAAACCAAAAAAAAGACCCCGCCTGCATCAACCTCCTAGCATCCCTCTCAAAAAGCCTCAAAAAATAAAATGAAAGTCACCCAGAAAGACATCAAAGTCGATGGTCACATACTCAACTGCACCATCATGGAGCCTCCAGAAGGCACCAAAACAAAAGCCGTATGTCTATTCACCCATGGCCAAGGAGACTACTCAGCAAGATACACAGAAGTACTTCACCCCTTCACCCAGCGAGGCATCAAATGCATCGCATTTGACCTCTTTGGCCACGGACAAAGCCCAGGTATCAGAGGACACATCAGCAACCTAAATCTCATTGATGCCATCATCGAAAAAAGCATAGAAATGGCTGCAGACCTCCCCTTCGGCATAGCAGGTCACTCAATGGGTGGACTACTCACACTTCGTCACCTCACCCTCGCCCTCCTTGGAAAAACCCCACCTCCTACCTTCTGCTGGGTGAACTCAGCACTTCTCTCCCTCACACAAAACAAACCAGACTGGTTCATCTCCACCGCTAAAATCCTATCAAAAATCCACCCCACACTAACAATAAAAACAGGAGCCACACCAGAACTCTGCCAAACACCCACCGACGGACAATACATAGAAAGAAAAGCCAATCACCCAGGACACCAAAACATCTCCATCGGATGGGGAGTAGAACTCATCAAAACATCTCAACTCGTCACACAAAAACTACCCACACTAATCTCTAACATCCCCTTCCTATTCACCCAAGGCGGCACAGACCACATCTGCCCAGACATCATAGCTCAAAAATTTGTCAACAGCCTCAAGCTCACCAACAAAACCTACAAACTCTTCCCTCACATGCGCCATGAAACTTTCGCCGAGCCAGACCACCACCTAGTCTTCGAAACCATTAGCACCTGGCTAGACCATAACATCCATTCAATATATCACTTGCCATAAAATCCACCAAAGCTATCTTAATAGACGTGTCACTAAGCCGTATTAACAACTATGAAGCCAAATAAAGAATCATCGCCAGAAAAAACCTGGTCACTTCATGCCGTGTCCACCTCAAAAAAACTCAACCTCGCCTGGTGCATAGAACACATTAACCTGCCCATAACCATCACCGCCATCATCGCAGCCGCAGCCATACTAACTGCCAGATACTTTGACCTCCTCCCCAGCCACATAACATCCATTGCAAGCATCCTAATCGCCATTTCTTGCGTAATCATCATAGGCTGGATGATCGCCCGCAAAAAATTCGAAACCCCTGAAGAAAGTCTCGTCAGAATCGAAGACAAAATGAAACTCAGAAACGCACTCACCGCCGCCAAAATAGGCGTCGCACCATGGCCACCAGTACCACCGGAAATAGACGCAGGTATCACTTGGAACTGGCCCCGCACCATCATCCCATCACTCGGCTCCATTATCGTCATCATTGCAGCATTTTTCCTCCCCATCGGAACTCACGCAGATGTCATCAAACAATACCCAGCTCCAGACGCACTCACCAACCTAGAACAATCACTCGAAAAACTAAATGACCAAAATATCATTCAAGAACAATACATCGAAGAAACCCAACAACAAGTCAACCAAATCAAAGAACAAGACCCAAACGAATGGTTCAGCCACTCCAGCCTCGAAGCCATAGACAACCTCAGCCAAAACCACAATGCAGCCTCAAAAGAACTACAACGCAACCTGAAAAACGCTGAACGAACACTCCAAAACCTCCAAAAACACGGTGACAAAATCAACCAGAAAACCAAAGAAAACCTCCTAGAAAACTTCGGCAAAGCAGTTGAAAACCTAGACACCGGAGCCATGAAACCTAACCAAGAACTCCTCAACAAACTCAAAAAAATCGACCCCAAACAACTCGGCCAACTCAACCAAGAACAACTCAACCAACTACGCAAAAACATGCGCAAAATGGCAGAAAAACTAAAACAACAAAGTGATGGTGAAGGTGAAGGTGAAGGTGAAGGTGAAGGCGAAGGCGAAGGCGAAGGCGAAGGCGAAGGTGAAGGCGAAGGTGAAGTTAAGGGCAAGGGCAGCATCGATCGCGGTCCAGGGCACGCCCCAGGAATGCTCGGAAAGGAATTAGAAAAACTAGAACTCAACAAAACAGAAAGACTGAAATCTAATGACCTTTCTAACACCCTTCCAGGCGACCTACTAGAAACAACAGACGGTAAACACCAAATCGATAAGACAAACTCAAAAATCCGCGCCGGAGGCAGCACAGAAAACAAAGGCACTGGTGGTGAACGAGTCTGGAAGAACTCACTCCTACCTGATGAGAAAAAAGCCATCAAAAAATTCTTTAAGTAAAAAAAATTACACTTTAGTATTGTAAAAACCAGTCGCACACATTAATTATGCGCACCGCAACGCTAAAGCTTGTAAAAAAGCTCTCATTGCAAGATGGCCCAATAGCTCAGTTGGTAGAGCAGGGGATTGAAAATCCCTGTGTCCCTGGTTCGAATCCGGGTTGGGCCACCACTTCACACATGCACATTCCTCATGTTACAAACTGTCATGATAAACACCATCATGCAAACCTCCACTATTTCTACACGTCTATATCTAGATGAAATAACCAACTAAACGGTTAATACCATTTGAAATGTTATAATGGATTGATAGCACAACAAGATAGCAAGAGTAGCAAGGCAAGAGGAAAGCGAATAGTGGACTATGCAACTGACGAATAACGAAGCTAATCTTGATGTATTGGTTTGCTCTTCAAAAAAATCAGCTCTGCTGCTGCTTCCAAATATATTGAAACTACTATCAACCCATAATAACTGTGAAAATGGTATAAGACCTCTCCATAAAATACATCACGAGTTCAAACATTGTTCAACCCAAGAGAACTTTCTCAAACCAGGACACAGTGTCTACCAGCCGACAGCACGCTCCACATACAGCCCCTTAGAAATCCACCCAACAACAAGCTGCACAAATCAATTCATGACCGCCACTTCGGAATCATTCTA
>CALGZA010000111.1 GCA_937934595.1 uncultured Verrucomicrobiales bacterium
CCCTGATGTGATATCACATCTTAAGCTGGTTACTAGTCGTAAGGTAGTGGTTTGCGTCTTAATACTTTAAAGAATAAAGGTTTGAAGCTACTTGGCAATTATTTATTATGGACTTTAATTTCATTTTTAATTATTAATAGTCACTCTTTCTTAATGAATTGATATCAGGTGTTTTTCTACACGGTTGATATCACTTGTTTAGGTGAAATTAAATTTATAGATTAATGAAAGAGTAGAATTATTGTCCATCTCATAATTTCCCACACCTCACCTTCACCAGAGGACCACCATAGACAAAATGACACCACTACCTAACAGATATAAAACCACAAAACCTAACAGAAACGTTCTCATACTCTCGACTCAAAACATGCGAAACACGTCAAACACCTTATACCATTTGAATTATTAGAATGGATTGATAACACAACAAGATAGCACAACAAGATAGCACAACAAGATAGCAAGAGTAGCAAGGCAAGAGGAAAGCGAATAGTGGACTATGCAACTGACGAATAACGAAGCTAATCTTGATATATTGCTGTGCTCTTCAAAAAATCAGCTCAGCTGCTGTTCCCAAATATATTAAAACTACTATCAAACCAGAAAAACTGTGAAAATGGTATAATACATCCATGTAGCAGATCTATTTTCCGGAACACTAGAACAACTACAAATCCCGGTAGTCCACATCTCGCTTCTTCTTAGCAGGTATCGCAGGTTTATCCTCGATACCGGCTTTTTTCTTTAGCTCCTTTATCTGGTCCCTCAAATGCCCCGCACGCTCAAACTCCAGCTTAGATGCAGCCTCATTCATCTCACTCTCTAACTCAGATAAAACCTGCATCACATCATAGTCCACATCACCATCAGCCACCTGAGCCAAATTCTGATCCACTGAACTCGCAGCAGCCTTATTCTCCTCAGCCGCACTCAAACTCTGCTGAACCGCTCGCACCACACTCTGAGGAGATATACCATGCTTCTCATTATGCGCTATCTGAACCCCCCGCCTAAAATCAGTAATGTCTAAAAGCGCCTGTATACTATCCGTAACCTTATCACAGAATAAAACACACTCACCCCTAACATGCCTCGCAGCCCTGCCCGCAGTCTGAACCAAACTCGTCTCATTCCTCAAAAAACCCTCATTATCAGCATCTAAAATACAGACCAAACTCACCTCCGGCAGATCCAGCCCCTCTCGTAACAAATTAATCCCCACTAGTATATCAAAGTCACCAGCACGCAACTGACGCAGTATCTCCACCCTCTCTATAGCATCTATATCAGCATGGATATAACGAACCTTCAACCCCACCTCTAACAAATACTCAGTCAGCTCCTCCGCAGTCTTCTTCGTCAATGTCGTCACCAAAACACGCTCATTCTTCTCCACCCTATCATGACATAGCTCAATCGTAGCATCTATCTGACCATCCAGCGGCTTCATCGTCAAAATCGGATCTAATAACCCAGTCGGCCGGATTATCTGCTGAACCATCAACGTCTCACCCCTACTCTCAACATCAAAGTCCTCCACACTCTCCAGTGTATTACTCGGCTTCACCTGCTGCCTCAGCAGCTTTATAGCCTGATTCGCACTCAACTCACCCTTAACCCACGGTATATACGTCTTATTATCCGGCCTACAGTTGATAAATTCAAACGGACCAGGTGTTGCCGTCACATAAACTCGCTGATGCGTCTTCCTCATATACTCCTCAAACCTAAGCGGCCTATTATCCAGTGCACTCGGCAACCTAAATCCATGCTCCACAAGAACCCCCTTCCTACTCTTATCTCCCTCATACATCCCTCCCACCTGCGGCAACGTCACATGACTCTCATCCGCCAATAACAAAAAATCATCCGGAAAAAAGTCCAGCAGCGTATAAGGAGTCGCTCCCTTCTCTCGTCCCGTTATATGCCGTGAATAGTTCTCTATTCCCTGACAAAAACCCATCTCATGCATCATCTCTATATCATACTCAGTTCGCATCCGTATCCTCTGAGCCTCTATCAACTTACCATCTTTCTCAAACTCAGCCACACGCGCCTTCATCTCCTTCCGGATTTCTACAATAGCCTTCTTCATCTTATCCTGACTCGTCACAAACTGCTTCGCAGGAAAAAATATATACTGATCCATCTCACCCATCTTATGCCCTGATCGCGTATCTATCTCAGATATCCGCTCCACCTCATCACCAAAAAACTCCACCCGTATTGCGGTCTCCTCCAAATAAGCAGGACGTATCTCCACCACATCACCCCTCACCCTAAATCTACCACGGCTAAACTCAATATCATTCCTCTCAAACAACAACTCTACCAACTGAGCCAAAAACTCATCACGCCCCAAATCATCTCCCACCTTCACAGGCAACATCATATTCTGATAATCATCCGGTGAGCCCAATCCATATATACAACTCACACTCGCTATCACTATCACATCCTTCCGTGTAATCAAACTCCCCATCGTACTCAAACGCAAACGCTCAATCTCATCATTAATAGCAGAATCCTTCTCAATAAAAGTATCCGAACTCGGAATATAAGCCTCAGGCTGATAATAATCAAAGTAACTCACAAAATACTCCACCGCATTATTCGGAAAAAACGTCTTAAACTCAGAATACAACTGAGCAGCCAAGGTCTTATTATGACTCATGATCAAAGTCGGCTTCCCCACACCCTTAATCAAATTCGCCATCGTATACGTCTTACCAGAGCCAGTCACACCCCACAGAGTCTGATGCATGTTACCAGCATCTATAGACTTAAGAAGCTTTTCAATTGCCTGTCCCTGATCACCAGCAGGCGAATATTTACTCTCTAATTCAAACATAACTTTTCTCACACACACCCTATTCCTCCACATCTTACCAAACAAGCAACTTTCATGAAAAAATCCTATCCCTCACAAGCCCTGCTGTGTTAAGAACCCACCCATGAGAACACTCATTAAAAACGCCCTCAAAAGCGAAACAGCGCAAGACCCCATCACCATCAAAGGTTGGGTCAGAACTCGCAGAGATAACAAAGAATTTTCATTCCTAGAACTAAACGACGGAACTTCACTCGCTAATATCCAATGCATCGCAGACGCAGGCATCCCAGGATACCAAGACATCAGCAAAATGTCCACAGGTGCAGCCATCGGAATCACCGGAAAACTCGTAGAATCTCCAGGCAAAGGACAAAAATGGGAAATCCACGCCACATCCATAGAACTCATCGGTGAAGCCCCCAGCGACTACCCTCTCCAGAAAAAAGGACACACTCCAGAATTCCTCCGCTCCATCTCTCACCTCCGCCCCAGAGCAAACCTCTACGGAGCCGTATTCCGCATGAGATCACGCATGGCACAAGCCATCCACCGCTTCTTTAACGAAAAAGACTTCACCTACGTCCACACCCCAGTCATCACAGCCTCAGACTGCGAAGGAGCAGGCGAAATGTTCCGCGTCACCACCCAAGACCCTACACTACCAAAAGCTCAAAAACCAGAAGATGACTTCTTTAACAAACCCACCTACCTAACCGTATCAGGCCAGCTAGAAGGAGAAGCATTCGCCACAGCCTTATCTAACATCTACACATTCGGCCCCACATTCAGAGCAGAAAACTCAAACACAACACGCCACGCCAACGAATTCTGGATGATCGAACCAGAAATGGCATTCTGCGACCTCGAAGGCGACATGGACCTCGCAGAAGAATTCGTCAAATTCCTCATCAAAGACGTCCTCGAAAACAACGAAGGTGACCTAGAAATATTTAACAAATTCGTAGACAAAGGACTCATCGAAAGACTCAAATTCGTCGCAGAAAAACCATTCCAACGCGTCTCATACACAGAAGCCGTTGACATCCTCATCGCCAGCGGAAAAACATTCGAATACCCAGTCTCATGGGGAGTCAACCTCCAGTCAGAACACGAGCGATACCTCACTGAAGAACACTTCAAATGCCCCACAACAGTCTACAACTACCCTAAAGAAGTAAAACCATTCTACATGCGGATCAATGATGACGGCAAAACCGTAGCAGCCATGGACCTTCTCGTCCCAGGCATCGGCGAAATCGTCGGAGGCGCTCAGCGTGAAGAACGCCTAGACATACTCCAAGCAAACATGAAACAACACAACCTCAGCGAAGAAGACTACTGGTGGTACACTGACCTACGGAAATACGGAACCTGCCCACACGCTGGATTCGGACTCGGATTCGAACGCATGATCATGTTCGCTACAGGCATGAAAAACATCCGCGACGTCATCCCATTCGCTCGCACACCAGGATCATGCGAATTCTAAAAATATACCCAAACCACCAAACCACTAAACCCTAAATACCAACCACTCAAAAACCATGATCGTAAAACCAAAAATCAGAGGATTCATCTGCATCACTTCCCACCCAGACGGATGCGCAGCTCACGTCCAAGAACAGATCGACTACGTAAAATCCAAAGGCCCAGTCGAAGGCGGCCCCAAAAACGTCCTCGTCATCGGTTCCTCCACTGGCTACGGACTCGCATCACGCATCGTTCCAGCATTCTCATCAGGCGCTAACACACTCGGACTCTTCTTCGAAAAACCAGGATCAGAAAAACGCACAGGAACCGCAGGATGGTACAACTCCGCAGCATTCGAAAAAGCAGCAACAGCAGAAGGCCTATTCGCTAAATCACTCAACGGAGACGCATTCTCCCACGAAATGAAACACAAAGCCATCGAACTCATTAAAAATGAAATGGGCCCCATAGACCTCGTAGTCTACTCACTCGCATCACCACGCAGAATAGATCCAGACACCGGAGAAGACTACCGCTCAGTCCTAAAAACCACAGGCGGTGAATACACCAACAAAAACCTAAACACCGACAAAGGCATCATCGAAGAAGTCACCATCGGCGCCGCTTCACAAGAAGAAATAAACAACACCATCAAAGTCATGGGCGGTGAAGACTGGGAACTCTGGATCAATGCACTCGATGATGCAGGCGTCCTCGCACCAGGTGTCAAATCAGTCTCATACTCATACATCGGCCCAGAACTCACCTGGCCCATATACACACAAGGAACCATCGGAATGGCTAAAAAAGACCTCGAAGTCACTCGCGCCAGAATCAACTCCAAGCTCAATGAAAAATACAACGGATCAGCATTCGTTTCCGTCAATAAAGCTCTCGTAACCCAAGCCTCATCAGCCATACCAGTCGTCCCACTCTACATCTCCATACTCTACAAAGAAATGAAAGAAAAAGGACTCCACGAAGGATGCATAGAACAAATCCAGCGCCTATTCGCTGATCGTCTCTACACCAATGACATCCCACTAGATGAAGCACAACGCATCCGCATTGACGACTTGGAAATGCGCAGTGACATCCAAGCCGCAGTCGCTAAATCCTGGGACCTCATCACCACTGATAACATCGCAGACCTCGCAGACCTAGACGGCTACAAACAAGAATTCCTAAAACTCTTCGGATTCGGATTAGACGGAGTCAACTACGATGCCGAAACAAACCCAGAAACATCCCCAGCATCACTAGCCTAAATCCAACACTCCTAAAATAATCTACCACCCTCCTCACGCCTGATAAAAAAATACCAGCAACGGTGGGTGGGCAGACTATCACATAGTGCAGTAAAAAAACTATCTAATCATCTATATTTTTTGTAACCTCATCCTCACAATGGTTCAGGAAGAGAGTAATATGAAAAATAATAACGAAAAAAATCAATCAAAATGCCCTCAGTGTAATTCCACCATCCCCGCAGACGCTCCCAGCCAGCTCTGCCCCGCCTGCGTGCTAAACGCAGTCGCATCCTCACAGATCAACCCATCCACTAACCAAAACCCAAACACACCTCCATCAATTCAACAGCTAACCCCGCACTTTCCTGGCTTCGAATTTGAAGAAATCATCGGCTCAGGAGGAATGGGCGCAGTCTACAAGGCCAAACAAATTCAAGTCGATCGCACCGTATCCATCAAGATACTATCAGAAAATTTCTCTGAAGACCCCATATTCATTGAACGATTCGAACGCGAAGCAAGAATCCTAGGTAAACTAAACCACCCTAATATCACCGCAATATTCGATTTCGGAGTAGCAGGCCCATACTGCTACCTCCTCATGGAATACGTCGATGGTGCTAACCTCCGCCAAGCACTAGAAACAGGTAACTTTTCACCATCAGAAGCACTAAACATCATACAGGAAATATGCGCAGCACTCGCATACGCTCACAGTAAAGGCATCCTTCACCGTGACATCAAACCTGAAAACATCCTCCTAGACTCAAAAGGACACGTTAAAATTGCAGACTTCGGCATCGCTAAACTCATAGGAGAAAACCAAACCAATAACATCACTCTCACCATGCAGGGATCAGTCCTAGGCAGCCCACACTACATGGCCCCAGAACAACTAGAGACCCCAGATGATGTTGACCAACGAGCAGACATCTATTCACTCGGTGTGGTATTCTATGAAATCCTCACAGGAGAACTACCCCTCGGCCGCTTTCCTCTACCCTCACAAAAAGCAAACATAGACTCCAGAATAGATGACATCATTCTCAGAACACTAGACAGAGAACGCCAAGCACGCTACCAAAATGCAACCGAGGTAATCACACAAGTTGAAAACATCAAAAATCAACCACAAGACCCTAACACAAAAAACAATAAACCCAATAGCAACCAAACTGAAAATGCCAGATTCAGTCTACTCGCACCTATCCTATCTGGTCTCAGTTTCACCTTCCTCATAGCAACGATATACCTATCAATAGCGCTAAAAACCTCTTTTCTAAAAACTATACTTCTCATTGTTAGTATCAGCCTCACTTCCTTTTGCCTTATCATAGGATGCTTGCTGGCCATCAGAGCACTCTCTGAAATACGTAAATCAAACGGACAAAAAAACGGAACCAAAGGCAGTATTTTTTCCGTCACTCTTTTTTCCACATACATCACAGGAGCTATCAGTGCCATCTGCATCAGCTTTACTCCAGTGTTCATTCCTATAGCTCTCATCATCTGGCTTATTACACAGGCATTATGCGCTAGAGTCTTAACCCGTGCTCTCAGCCGCTGGGCAAAAAACACGCCTCCTAAAAACACAGAAAAAACAAAGCCCAGCATCCCCAAATCGCTCCTCCTCATGCTAGCATTCTCTGCCCTTATCCCCTTAAGCATTTCCCTCATCCTCTTCAGCGTGATGAGCAAATAAATAAACCAAAAACACCAAAAACAGAACACCTCCCACACCCTTAAAATACACCGCTAAAATCCCACCAAATAAATCACATGATGAACTCAAACTTACCAAAAAACCAGTTCCTAACAACGCGGTGGACCATGATCAGCCAAGCAACAAAAAACACCCCAGAAGCCAGCAAAGCCCTCAACGAACTCTGTGAAACATACTGGAACCCTGTCTTCCGCTTCCTATACCGAGAAGGCCGTAACAAAGACGAAAGCCACGAACTCACACAAGCATTCTTTAGCAAAATCCTACAAAAAGGCAGCATCAACAACGTAGACCCATCAAAAGGCAGATTCCGCTCCTACCTCATCGGCGCACTAAAAAACTTTCTATCGAATCAAAAAAGAGCAGAAAAATGCATCAAACGTGGAGGTAATACAGTCACTCTATCCCTAGATTCCCCACCTACAGACAACTCACCAGAACTACAGCTCCCTGACCCATCAGCTGAAATATCAGATACCACCTTTGACCGTGAATGGGCACTCACCATCATGAAACAAGGACTAGATAACGTTAAAAACTCACTAGATCACAAAAAATTACAGCGCTTCGAAACTCTAAAACCCTGGCTCACAGGTGACTCCTCAGAACTCTCTCAGACTAAAGCCGCAGCCAAACTAGGCATGACTCCTAGCGCAGTCAAGGTAGCCATCCACCGACTCAGACAGCAGTTCGGTAACGCCATCAGACAAGAAATTGCAGACACCGTTAACTCAGAAGAAGAAATCCAAGATGAACTACGCTACCTCATAGAAGTTCTCAAAGATTGCTAGCATCATCATAAAAAAACATCCAGAAACCCATCTCACTTCACCTTCTTACCACCAGCCGGAGCTATCTTCCTAATACGGATATTCTTAAACTCTATCGGAGCCCCCTCAGACTCCAAACATAAATAACCATACGCAGGCGAAATCTGATCCCCTCCAGAAACCTCCACACCATTCACCCACAGCCGCACCTCACCACCCACGGCCCGCACAAAATAGTGGTTCCACTCATTCACCCCCTTAGTCGTATTCTTACTTGGAAAAGAGCGCTTACCATTTGGACTCAATGGCGGAAACGGCCTCATCTTAACAGGCCCCACTGGAAAAACATCACCATGTGACGTAAACCAGTCACTAGGCTTATTATAACGCTTCTCATAAACCTCAGCATAACCCAGATCCAAAGCCTGAACCTCTATCCCATGAGGAAGATTCCCCTCACCCCCAGCCAGACGCCTAATCGAATCCGGAGTAGACCACACAAACACACCAGAATTTCCACCCTTCTGCTTATGCTTCCACTCACAAGTAAACTCAAAATCAGTTAACATCTCATGATAACGAATAACCCCAACAGGCTTCCCATTACAGTAACCATGACCACCCTCCCAGCGCCATGTCTTCTCATTACAGTTCACATTCACAAAATCTTCCCCCTGCACAGTCTCCCACCCCTCACCACGCGTATCATATGGCCCCTTAACCTTTACCACAGGAACACTCGGTCGCTTCAGCGTCTTTAAATACTCAGCTATATCTCGCACATCCTGATCACTCAGACCCATCTCAGAAGCAGCAGGCATCCATGACGTCTTTAAATTCTCCACCTTAGTCCGCGTCTTACGAAACGGAACCTTCATCACAGAACCATCCATCACCTTCACCTTAAGTGACCCCGCATGCCAAGAATAATTAGACAATAAACCCTCCACCACATGCTTCCCACTCGTCAGCCTAACAGACTTATCATAGCCATGAGCCAAATGAGCATCAGGATGAATAATCTCATGCGCTATCTTCTCAATAGTCCTATCCTGCCCCCACTGACTCAAATCAGGCCCAAAAGCCACTCCATTACCATTAATCTTATGACACATCATACAGCGAGCTGCCTGCATCTCTCCTCGCTTCGCATCACCCACAAGACCAGCTATAACCTTCGCACCAGAAACCTTACTCACCTCACCAAAATTCTCCGGCACCCTACTAGACCCAGCCAAAGGAAGCGCCTCAAGATCATTCAAATCCTTAGCTATAATCTCCCGCACAGTAACCTGAAAAGCCTCACCAGAAAAAGCCTCCAGCCCAGCTAAATCCATCAACCTCTTCACCCTATCCACCCTCTCAGCATCAGTCCTAAAACTAGCAAACGCCATCGCCAAATGTCGAAAATCCTCCACCGGCGGTTTAGTAGCCCTTATATAAATATCCAAATCCCTAACAGCATCCGCCGTATACAACCGCCATGCCAAATTACAAGCCCTCCTACCCCAACCACCACCCGGCTCACCAAACATCGGCCTCACAAGCCCACTATACACCTCATCCTCTTTCCCAGTAAAAGCCACCCCCAAAGCCTCAAGAAACGTCCTATTACGCCCATCATAAAAAGAAATCAATCCACGGAGCAAATCCCTAACCTCCCCATAAGAATAATCCCTAACAGAAGTCGCAACCAACCTAGCCAGAGAAAGATTCCCCTTAGCCAAAGGCAAAACCTCCTTACACAGCACCAACACCCTATCAGGCTCAGCATGGCGCAAAGCCCGGAAAGCCGTAACCTGAATCTCAGCACTCTCATGCTTCAGATAAGGTCGAACCACAGAAGAATCCAAAGGAGCCAAAACCCACAAATGACGCGCAATAGACTCAAGAGAACTCGCCCTCTTCAAAGAATCAATAACAGCAACTGAATCACCACCCTGAATCAATAAATGCGCCGCATGAGAACGCACATTCACCGAAGGATTATTCAAAGCCGCCAGCTGACCAGCAACACGCGTAAAATCAATCACAGGCTTCTTCAAAGCACCAGAACCCTTCCTAGTAACACGATAAATAGTCCCACTCACATGCGTATTCGCCCGTGATGTACTACTATAAAAATCACTCAAAAAAAGAGACCCATCCACACCCACCAAAAGATCAGTAGGCAAAAAAGGCCGCCCCTTATCCCCAGCCTTAAGCTGAATAAAATCCTGATGCTCCCCAAAATCTATCCTACCATTCAATGACTTCGGCAAACAACGCATCACCTGCTTCCTCACCATACAAGCCACCAAATAACTCCCCTTCAAACCCAGCGTATCATCCTCAATATAAACATTCCCAGTCGGAGATCCCGCACCATACACTGATCCAGGAGGAGTCGCACCAGGATAATTCTCACGCCAGTGTGACCTAGAAAAACGCAAATGTCTACTCCACCCCTTAGGCTCCTCCCAGCTCTTCGCCACCTCCTCCCACGAACGCGAACCATCACCTAAATCAGAATAACCAAAGTTAGAATACTCCATCACCCAAGATGACCTACAATGAGCAGGATCATCATTATCACTCTGAAAAATATCACCAAAAGCAGTCACAGCCATATCATGCGGATTACGCATATTATAACCAGTCGGTGCTAATCCACTCCCATCAGGATTCACACGCATCGTCATCCCACCAGGATAAACATAACCATCAGATGACTTCTTCCCTATCCCCTCAGGATAACCATAATAACAACCAGATATAAAATGCCTACCATCACTCGTCTTCACATCCGCTCCACAGTTCCCAAAAGAAAAATGCCACTGACCAGACGGAGCACCCACCACCGCATGAAGTGAATGATCATGCTTCATCCCCTGAAAACCCGTCAAAAAAACCTCACGCTTATCAACCTTAGGATCAAACACACAATTCCTATCCACATCCGTATAAACAATCAAAGAAGGAGTAGCAGACAAAACTATCTTATTATCAAAAACAGCAATCCCCAAAGGAGCATGCCGTAACCCCTCCTCAGTTACAAACACCTTAGAAGAATCAGCCTTCCCATCACCATCAGCATCCTCCAAAACAACAATAGAAGGCCCCTTCACATGCTTACTCCTAAGCTGATAATTCAAACCCTCAGTCACCCACAACCTACCCTTAGCATCAGTATCCATCGCCACCGGAGAATAAATCAACGGAGACTCAGCCCACACCTCCAGCTTCAGACCCGGATCACTCACCTCAAAAGCACCCACAGGAACCCCCTCCACCACCCGCTCCACCTCACCAAAAGACTCCCTATCAGTCACCGCCACAGCAGACAAAGACAGTAACCCAAAAAGAAATATAATCATATCGCGCATAAAATCATTCCCACCAAAACCACCCAACATGTCAACAAAAATGCCCCACAAAAACCACAACCCAAGCCCTCCCCCCCCATCACCAAAAAAACAACCCAAGCCCACCCAGATCAACGCCCCCCGCCACCAGATCAACCCCTAAGACCAGCCGTCTTATTAAACACAAGCCTCCCATCCACACCATGATCCTCAGAATCCGCACAGAAATACCCCAGTCGCTCAAACTGGCAAACATAACCAGCAGAAACACCCCCCAAAATAGGCTCCAGCTTAGCACCACGCACCACACTCAATGAATCCTCATTCAAACAGCTCATAAACCCACCCTCCGCCGCATCAGGATTCTCCTCCTTAAACAACCTATCATAAACCCGCACCTCAGCATCCACTGCATACTCAGCACTCACCCAGTGAATCGCAGCCTTACACTTCACACCCTCAGGCGCATTCTTACCCACAGTATCAGGAATATACTCCACCTGCACCTCACTCACACTACCCCCATCATCACATGAATGACCCACATACTTAACAATATAACCACCGCGTAACCTAACAGCCCTATCAGGCCCCAGCCTAAAATACTTCTTCGGCGGATCCTCCATAAAATCATCCCGCTCAATAAACACCTCACGCGTCATAGCCACCTCACGCGTCCCAGCATCAGCATCCTCAGGATTATTATTACAAACCATCTGCTCCTCTCTACCCGCATCCCAATTCACTATCACCACCCTCAAAGGATCCATCACAGCCATCCTCCTATCCGCTATCCTATTCAAATCACCCCTCACCTCAGCCTCCAAAATAGAAAAATCAGTCACAGAATTCACCTTCGTCACACCACCGCGCCCTATAAAAGACCGCACCCCAGCAGCACTATAACCCCTTCGCCTCATCCCAGACAAAGTCGGCATCCGCGGATCATCCCAGCCACTCACCACCCCATCCTCCACCAGCTGAAGCAGCTTCCGCTTACTCATCACCGTATAAGATAAATTCAACCTAGAAAACTCAATCTGCCGCGGCACAGCAGGCACCGGACAATGCGCTACCACCCAGTCATAAAGCGGCCTATGATCCTCAAACTCCAAGGAACACAAAGAATGCGTTATCCCCTCCTTCGCATCCTCCAAAGGATGCGCAAAATCATACATAGGATAAATCTTCCACCTATCACCCGTATGATGATGCTCCACATGCAGCACCCTATAAATAGCAGGATCTCGCATATTCATATTATGAGAAGCCATATCTATCTTAGCCCGCAGCACCGCCATCCCCTCACCCACCTCACCATCTCGCATCCTCTTAAATAAAACCAAATTCTCCTCCACAGACCTATCACGGAATGGACTATTCACCCCAGCCTCTTTCACACTCCCCCTGCCAGCACGCATCTCCTCAGCACTCTGCTCATCCACATAAGCCAAACCCTGCTCTATCAAACTCACCGCACAATCATAAAAATAATCAAAATAATCACTCGCAAAATACAAATCCTCACCCCAATCAAAGCCCAACCACCTCACATCCTCCTTTATACTCTCCACATACCGCGTATCCTCCTTCACAGGATTCGTATCATCAAACCTCAAATGACACCTCGCCCCACTACCAGCATTCTCCTCAGCCAACCCAAAATTCAAACAAAGAGCCTTCGCATGACCAATATGCAAATAACCATTAGGCTCAGGCGGAAACCGAGTCACCGTAGTCTCATGCTTCCCAGAAGCCAGATCCTCAGCAATAATCGTCCTAATAAAATCCCTACTCTCCTTCATCGTTTCCTTACTCATAAAATCTATAAAAAATAATCTGCCAAATACATGCGGTAAATCACACACACAAGCAACCCTAATTCATCCTAATTCACTTGCAAATCCCCACCCCCACGCTTCACTACCATCATGATCATTCTACTATCTCCAGCTAAATCCCTTGACTACACATCCCCACTACACACCACCAAGCACTCACAACCACAACTCATCCAAGACGCAGAAATCCTCGTCAAACAACTCCGCACCATGCCCCCATCACAAATCGCATCACTCATGTCCATCAGCGACAAACTCGCAGAACTCAATGCAGAGCGCTACACCACATGGGAACCAGACTTCACAACAAATAACAGCCGCCAAGCCATCCTCGCATTCACAGGAGACGTCTACCAAGGAATCGACCTCCCAAACTGGAAGCCCACACACTTCACCCTCGCCCAGAAACAAATCCGCATCCTCTCAGGCCTCTACGGCATCCTCCGCCCACTAGACCTCATGCAGCCCTACAGACTAGAAATGGGAACCAAACTCGAAAACCAAAGAGGCAAAAACCTCTACGAATTCTGGGGAGAACAAATCACCAACACCATAAACACCGACCTAAAAAAATCCGGCTCCAACATCATCCTAAACCTCGCCTCAAACGAATACTTCAAATCCGTCAAAAAGAAATCACTAACAGGCCAACTCATCACCCCCATCTTCAAAGACGAAAAAAACGGCAAATACAAAATCATCTCCTTCTACGCCAAAAAAGCCCGCGGAATGATGGCAGACCACATCATCCGCAACAACATAACAGACACAGAAGGCCTCAAAACCTTCAACACCAACGGCTACAAATTC
>CALGZA010000112.1 GCA_937934595.1 uncultured Verrucomicrobiales bacterium
ACCCTCCTCACCCTCACTCTCAATTCCTCCCTAATACCAAGTAGTGAAAAAATCAGACAAATGACAGAAAAGTTTTTGCTCCTATCAATGAGTAATACCATTTGAACTGTTAGAATGGATTGAGAGCACAACAAGATAGCAAGAGTAGCAAGACAAGAGGCAAGAGGAAAGCGCATAGTCGACTATACAACTGACAAATAACGAAGCTAATCTTGATATATTGTTTTGCACTTCAAAAAATCAGCTCTGCTGCTGGTCCCAAATGTATTAAAACTACTATCAACCCAAAATAATTGTGAAAATGGTATAACTAGTATTACCTACAGATAAGCGAAAAATACCCCAGCCTCATTACAACCAACCTCAATGTAGCCTAACTTACTCTAGACTACTTCATTGTAGTATTCGTCGTAGGCCAAAGCCATCTTACCACTTTACCATCCTGTATAAGAGCCTTAGCCTTCAGCTGCTGCTCATCAAAAATAGTATCAGCCTGGTAAGTGACCATACCTACACCATATATATCACCATCAACCTCAACCTCTCCCTCTCTCTCCCACTTTAATACCTGCTCATAATTAAATTCAGTCACATCCCCAGACTTAACTGAAGCTTTTAACGCATCTTCAAATTGAGAATCAGTAAGCACAAGCGCCTCTTCCACATTAATATCAGGATCTGGTAACACAGGCTCAGGATCAGGAACTACCTCAGTAACTACAGGATCATTAGGCTTAACAGCAGGATCATCTACAGGATCATCATCCACTACCACATCACTTCCACTCGGCGCCACATAACCAGACTCAGAACGCAACTTATCCAAATACTCAAAACTCAAGGCATTCTCAGAAACCATTTTAGAACTCACCATCGATGACAAAAGCATAGGATGCGCTACATAACCTATCGCGGCAAATACAAGGCAAAGTAAAAAGCTAGTCGAATTCATATACACAGTTAAAAACCATTTCACCCCACTTTGACCAGCGAATTTTTGATTTAAATAATAACAAATTAACTTATTTGACCACCAATACACACTATCATTGACCTACAACCAGCTTCTAACCCACAATCAACCCATGTCTGACACCACTAATCGCTTGTTTTTACTTGATGGAATGGCCCTCGTCTATAGAGCACACTTCGCTCTCATCAGAAACCCCATCATGAACAGTAAAGGCATCAACACATCCGCCATTTACGGATTTATGAACACCATGCTCGAAATTATCGACAGCCAGTCCCCCACACACCTCGGTGTCGCATTCGACACCAAAGAACCAACACCCAGACACAAAATATTTCCCGCATACAAAGCTCAGCGAGACGCCATGCCAGAAGACCTCGCAGCAGCCATCCCTGAAATAAAAAAACTCCTCAAAGCATTTAACATACCCGTAATAGAAATCCCAGGATTCGAAGCCGATGACATCATAGGAACCATCGCCAAAACCGCAGACAACGATGGCTCATTCCACACTTTCATGGTCACTCCAGACAAGGACTTCGCTCAGCTCGTCAGCCCCACCACCACCATGTGGAAACCAGGCAGAAAAGGATCAGATATCGAGCTACTAGACCTACCAGCCATCCTAGAAAAATGGGAAATCAAAGACACATCACAAGTCATAGACATCCTAGGCCTCTGGGGAGACGCTTCAGACAACATCCCAGGAGTCCCAGGAATCGGTGAAAAAACTGCCAAAAAACTCATCAAACAATTCGGATCCATCGAAAAAATCCTAGAATCCACTGACCAACTCAAAGGTAAACAAAAAGAAAACCTCGAAAACAATAAAGAACAAGCTCTCCTCTCAAAAGAGCTTGTAACCATCATCCTAGACGTCCCAGTAACCACCACATTCGATGACCTCCTCATCCAAAACAGAGACGACGAAGCCATAAAAAGCCTCTTCACTGAATTCGAGTTCAACACACTAGGAAAAAGACTTTACGGAAACAACTACAACTCCGGCAGAGGACACTCCACCACCACCAATGAAAAACAACACATCACCGCCGAACTCAAATCACTCTCAAACTTCAATACAAAATACGAACTCATAGACACCCCAGCAGCACTTCTCAAGTTCACCACCACTCTCAACAAGCAAGACCTCTTCTGCTTTGACCTAGAAACAACATCACTAAACCCACGTAACGCAGAAATCCTCGGAATCGCCATCAGCTGGAAAAAAAACCACGCCTTCTTCATCACCCCCAACAATAAACTCACCCTCCACCATATCATCGACAGCCTCACCCCTGCATTCACATCAAAAGCCACTAAAATTGGGCACAACCTAAAATACGACCTCTCCGTCCTCCTAGCTCAAAACATCAATATCAACGGCCCATACTTCGATACCATGCTCGCCCACTCACTCGCTGAACCAGAGCAAAGACACAGCATGGACTACCTCGCTGAAAGATTCCTAGGTTACACCACCATCAAACTAAGCGAACTCGCACAAGCCATTCCAGAATCTACAGAAACAGCCCCCTCCACACCTGAAGATGACCTCTTCTCCATCGCCGAAAAAAAAGCACCTCAGAAAAAAACAGCAAAAAAGAAAATCAGCAAAGAACTAGACATGCGTAGCATCCCACCTAGCACCCTCAAAGACTACGCATGCGAAGACGCAGACATAACCTTCCAATTAGCTGAAATCCTCTCAGAACAACTAGAAAACGCTGAACAAAGTGATACCTTCTTCGAAATAGAATCCCCCCTCCTACCCGTCATCACAAAAATCGAACACCAAGGCATATCAGTAAACACCAATGCTCTCGCAGAAATCAGCGAAATACTTGCAGGTAAAATCTCTACTCTAACAAAAGACATCTACGCTCAAGCAGGAAGAGAATTCAACCTCAACTCGCCTAAACAACTCGGTGAAATCCTCTTCACCGAATTGAACCTTGTCGAAAAACCAAAAAAAACCAAAACAGGCCAGTTCAAAACCGATGAAGCCACACTCTCTACACTCGCAAATGAACACATAATCATCGCTAATATCCTCAAATACCGTGAAGCCTCCAAACTTAAATCAACATACGTTGACGCCCTCCCAAATCACCTTTGCCCCTCAGATCAACGTATTCACACACAGCTACATCAGCTCATGACCGCAACAGGTAGAATCGCCTCATCGAACCCAAACCTCCAAAACATACCCGTCCGCTCAGAAGCAGGAAGAGAAATCAGAAAAGCATTCGTTCCTCGTGATGAAAACCACACACTCCTCGCTGTTGACTACTCCCAAGTCGAGCTCCGTGTCATGGCCGCCATCGCCAATGACCAAGCAATGATCAAAGCATTCCAAAACGACCTAGACATCCACACCGCTACAGCCGCTAACGTCTACGCAGTCCCTCTCAATGAAGTAACACCAGATATGCGTCGTAACGCAAAAATGGTAAACTTCGGAATCATATACGGCATCTCAGCATTCGGACTCGCACAAAGACTAAACATCTCCCGCTCAGAAGCAGGTGAAATAATAGACACATACTTCGAGAAATACCCAGCCATCAAAAACTTCATGGACACCACCATCAAAAAAACAACCGAACTCAGCTACACAGAAACTCTCACAGGAAGAAAACGTATCATCAAAGACATCAACTCAAGAAACGCCATGCAGCGAAATAACGCTGCTCGCGCCGCCATCAACACTCCCATCCAAGGAACCGCCGCAGACATGATAAAACTTGCTATGATCAAAGTAGACAAACTACTTACCAAAGGAAACTACAAAACCAAAATGCTCCTCCAAGTCCATGACGAACTCATATTCGACCTCCATAAATCAGAACAACAAGAACTCATCCCACTCATCAAAAAAGCCATGGAAACCGCTCTAGAACTTCCAAACGGAGTCCCTACTAAAGTAGACACAGGCACAGGAGATAACTGGCTACAAGCACACTAATTAACTAATCACCCTCCTCCTCTTCCTCCTCTTCCTCCTCTTCCTCCTCTTCCTCCTCTTCCTCCTCTAACCTAAGAAACCGTATCCTATCGAGCATCATATCTCTCAAAGAAAAAATATCCGCTCTTATATCTGCAAAATCATCATCCTCCATCTCAAGTGTATTACAAGCTGTAACAGCTATATTACTAGCATCCACTGATCGCTTCAGCATAGCTATACAGTAACCCCGCTCCATACCACCCTGCTTCTCCAAAGGAAAAATCTCATTAATTATCTCAAACAGAAACTGAGCCGCCATTGCCAACTCACCGCGTGGCCCACTATCCAAAAATGACGCCCCTAACTGAAGCATCACATCCATCTGCAAAGCATGTGCCTTCTGCACCATCTCATCCCTGTCACTAAGTAGTTTCGCATCTAACAAATCTTCTAAATCAGCAGCCTCCGGCGGCGATAAAAAACCCACGGTCTCCTCTAATGTATCTCTCACGCGTAACCTCCGCTCCCACTCAAATTCATCAGCATCTGAATCAAAATCCTCACCAACCTCTGCCTCCGCTTTGTTAGTATAAGTAATAAGACGCATAAAATGCTCCAGCGTATCCGCATTCTCCTTACGCTGTAATCTATCACCCTCCTCATCAAGCTCCCACTCATGGCTGGACAACTTCATCTCAAAGCCAGTCGTCTCCACCAAAACCCTCCCATTTGCCAAGCTAAACCACTCCAAAATCAAACTATTTTTCCACTCGAAAGGTAACTCTTTTTCAGCCTCTAAATAATCATAAATCTCATCTTGTGATATCAACAAAGACTTAACCTTCTCTGATGCAGTCATATCTCCCACCACTCCCCTCTGCAAAGAATGTAAAGCACTCACCACCCGCTCCTGCTTAACAGGATATGGATTCACAAAATCCAACCTCGTCCCCGCCAGATCCCTCCAGCAGTTCCCCTTCAGCACCAACTCTAAAGGGCGCTCCATGCCTATTACCTCAATGCCGCCCATAGTAATACCAGGAGTCGTATTATCGATCCAGCCACAGATTATTGCCTGATTTAAACGCATAGCCATCTTAGTAGAATGTCAGATTCATCCTCACTGTCAACCTATCAAGAAACATGATCATGTCATATAACACACACCTACCATAACACCAACTCACTTAAAAAAATCTAACTCCTCTAAAAAACAAAAACTTACAGCAAATACTCGGAACAACACATTACTACTCATAAAAAAAATCAGCTAACATTTTTCGTGCATTTATCATCACCCCAATATAAACCATCCACCATGAACAGCAGAGACAGATTCTTAGCAGCAGTAAATTGCCAACCACTAGACAGACCACCAGTCTGGGTCATGCGCCAAGCTGGCAGATACCTACCAGAGTATCGCAAACTTAAGGAATCATACTCATTCACCGAAATGGTAAAGTCACCAGAACTAGCCACAGAAGTCACCATGCAGCCACTCAGAAGATATGAAATGGACGCTGCCATCCTGTTCTCAGACATCCTCGTCATTCCAGAAGCCATGGGCCAACCATACCACTTCCGCGATGGTGGAGGTATCGGCATGGACTTCATCCTCGAAAACGAAACGCAAATCGACGCCCTAGACGAAAAAAATACTGCAGAAAAACTCTCCTACATGGGTGCTGCCCTGCGCTCAATTAGAGGAGTCATCGGTGAAGAAAAAGCACTGCTCGGATTCGGTGGATCACCATGGACTCTAGCAGCATACATGACCGAAGGCGGCTCACTCAAAAACTGCTCTAACCTTAAAAGCATGTTCTACGAAAACAGACCACTCTTCGAAAAACTCATGGAGAAAATCTCAACATCACTCATCGACCTCTTCCTCCACCAGATCGAAAACGGAGCAGACGCACTCCAGATGTTTGACTCAGCAGGCGCATTATGCTCAGCCCGTGACTACGAAGAAATGTCCGTCAAATGGATGCGCAAAGTCATCGCCGCTCTCCCCGCTGACTTCCCCGTCATCATCTTCGCTAAAGGAATGGCTCACCACGCATCCACTCTCATCGGAGCAGGCGCCAAATGCCTCAGCGTAGACTGGACCGTAGACCTACCCACATTCAAAGAATCACTTCCATCAAACATCGCCATCCAGGGCAACCTCGACCCATCCATACTCGATGGAACAGCTCAGCGCGTAAAAGCAGAAACACTACGTGTCCTAGACTCCATGAAAGGCAAAAACGGACACATCTTTAACCTCGGCCACGGCATACTCCCCACTGCCAAACCAGAAAATATGGCCACACTCGTTGAAACCATCACCAACTACCGCTAGCACTATCAAAAAAAATATCGCCATCCTAGGTGCAGGCATCACAGGACTCAGCGCCGCATACGCCCTCATGAAACAAGGGCACTCAGTCACCATCTTTGAATCCAGCGCCAAACTAGGAGGCGCCATGGACACCATCATCAAAGATGGATACCTCGCCGAAACAGGACCTAACAGCATCATGCTAAATGATGCCCGCGTATCCACACTCCTTGATGAACTCCACCTAACAGACCGCATCATCAAAGCAGACCGCTCATCCGCTAAACGCTTCATCATCAAAAAAAACAAAATAGCTCCCATGCCATATTCCATCGGTAGCTTCCTAATCAATAAAATACTAACCTTCCCCACACTCCTCAGACTCGCCAGAGAACCATTCATCCCCAAGTCACCAAACCTCGATGACCAATCCTTCGCTCAATTCGTGCGCCACAGACTCGGTAACAATATGCTACAATACGCCGCAGGATCATTCGTAAACGGTATCTACGCTGGCGATCCAGAAAAACTACACTTCAGACTAGCATTCCCACGCATGCACAAGCTAGTAAACGACCACAGATCACTCATCCTAAGCAGCATCAAAACAAAAAAACTCCCTAAAGACCCTAACAAACTCAAGAAAAAAGAAATCATATCCTTTCATAACGGCACCCAAGAACTCCCACAAGCATTCGAAAAAAAATTAACCCAACTCGGCTGCAACATCCTAACAAAAGTAACCAACATTAAATTAGAAAAAAACAACAACCACTGGACCCACCACTTCACACACCATACCCAAAAACAACAACAAGACTTCGACCAAGTCATCATCACCATCCCATCACACAGACTCAGCTCCATTCAGCTCCCATCACACATCAACCTAAAACACACCAAAAATATCTACCACCCTCCAGTCACCAGCATCCTCCTCGGATACAAACGCTCCACAGTCAAACACCCACTAGACGGATTTGGCATGCTAGCCAGCCTTCCAGAAAAAACTGATATTCTAGGCGCTCTCTTCACCTCCTCACTCTTCCCAAACCACCACCGCGCTCCCAAAAACCACGTCGCCATCAACGTCATGCTCGGTGGATCCAGAAACCCAGACATAACCAAACTCTCAGACTCAGATCTCATCAAAACCGCTCACCAAGAACTCTCAAAAACTCTCGGAATCTCAGCAAAACCATTATTCCAGCACATCACTAAATGGCAGAAAGCTATCCCCCAAGTCAACATCGGCCACGAACTAGCTCTTCAAGAACTCTCAGAAATAGAAATCTCCAACCCAGGCCTAAAATTCGCAGGTAACTACCGCGGCGGAATCTCAGTCGGCGACTGCCTAATCAACGGAATGAATATCTAGATACCAGCCCACTAACATCAACCTAACAACCTACTCAAAGTCTCCTCACCCACCAACTCCGCCGCCATAATATTGTCACCCACCATCCCCCTTATCAGCGCCAAACTCCTCTCCCGGTCCTCCAAACCATCAAAGTCCATCCCCACCAATGCTCGCCCCACCCCCTCTCCAGAGTAACTATAATTGAAGTAGCAAAGACTACTATAAGCCTTCACCTTCATCATAAAGGATAGAAAAGCACCAGCTCGCTCAGGAAACTCTATATTGATAAACAAAGGATACGCCAGAAGCCCAGGATCATAATTAATAATACGGTATCCCACTATCTCCTCATTAGACACATCACTCGCCTGAATCCCCTGATCATCTAAAATCTCATCAAACTCCCTATACTCATCCTCACTTCCTATCAGCCCCATCACAGGATACTGCTCCTCATCCCCCACCTTCCCATACTGCAAATCTACAATGCTTACCCCCTCCGGCAACTGCTCTAATATATTCACCAAAGAACCCTTACCCTCCGGAACCGGAACCCTCAAGTAACGCCTCACCTTAGAACCTATTCCAGCTCGCCTAGAAATATTTGAAAGCTGAGCAAAATCCATATTAGCACCACAGATAATCGTCAATACCCTCTCACCCT
Source organism: uncultured Verrucomicrobiales bacterium (assembly GCA_937934595.1). GTDB lineage: Bacteria > Verrucomicrobiota > Verrucomicrobiia > Verrucomicrobiales > Akkermansiaceae > Rubritalea. The sequence continues at coordinate 8,271 of CALGZA010000112.1, forward strand.
CCGCTATCTTCCCCGCAGCCAGCTCATTCATAATCGCAGCCAAACCCATCGCTCCACTTGGCTCCGGAATCGCTCGGATGCTCTCCCATAAACAACGTATCCCATTACACACCTCATCATTCGTCACCGTCACAACCTCATCTAACAAATCTCTACAGTAAGGATAAGTCTTATCACCCACCTCTCTAACAGCAGTACCATCACAAAACACATCCAGATACTCCAGCTCCACAGGACCACCCTCCTCAATAGCCGCCTTCATAGATGCCTGCCCCTCACCCTCCACTCCTATCACCCTACAATCAGGCCAAAACTTCTCTAACCAACATGCCACAGATGAAGCCAACCCACCTCCACCTATAGCTATATACACACGGTCAAATGGCTCACCCGCCGCCATCACTAACTCATCCGCTAACGTACCCTGACCACCCATCGTAGCCAGATCATTATAAGGATGAATATAAACGCCACCTAATTCCTCACAGCGCTTCTTCGCCGCCACTCCAGCATCATCATAACTATCACCCACCAACCATATCTTAACCGCATCCCCACCATGCCGCCTCACCTCATTTTGCTTCACCTCAGGTGTCGACAACGGCATAAAAATCTCTGCACTACAGCCCAAAGCGCTCGCCGCCAGAGCCACCCCCTGCGCATGATTCCCCGCAGAAGCAGTCACTATTCCACGCTCACGCTCCTCATCACTCAATGAAGCCATCGCATTAAAAGCTCCCCTCCACTTATAAGCCTTAATCGGCCCCAAATCCTCTCGCTTAGCCCAGACCTCTACACCTAAACCATCCAGAGGTAATTTCTCTAACGGCGTGACTTCGCCCACTTCATACACGCGCTGCCGCGCCATGAGTATCTCTTGGAACAAGGCTTCTTTTGACATACAGCATAGCATCAACCACCTAGCCCACAGGTCAAGATACAATCACGTAATCAAACAAAATTATTTCTTCTTACGCAGGAACGCAGGTATATCTAAATCCTCACCATCCACAATATTAGGCGCCTCCCCATCAAACTTCCCCCTGGGACCACCATCCAACAACAACTCCCCTTGCGGCGATGCAATCACCGCAGAATCTTTCATCCCATCATC
>CALGZA010000113.1 GCA_937934595.1 uncultured Verrucomicrobiales bacterium
GAATCTCTCTCAATCTATGGAATAGCATTAGCTCTCCAGAGGGAGCAAAAAAGAAAAGCTTACCCAAACGTCAACTCAAAGCTGTAGCAGACCAAGAATTTTTAGAACAAATCATCTTTTCCCGAATGTAGTCCCCCTGTACAAATAGCAGACCTTTTGCTCCTAAAGCTTTGATGATTTGGGCTGTTGTTGTTTTTGAGTCTGAGGGGAGTATGAACTGGGTTTCTTTTCTCCAGTTGGCTGTGATTATTTTTATGTCTGGAAAGGTGTTCAAGGCCTCACGGGCCATGTTGGCTGGGCATCAGTAGGAAATTTGTGTTTTTATGGTGTGGAGGATCCAGAATGGTTGTTTGGGGGTGATCAGTTGGGGGTGAGCGGGGGGGGAGAAGAGTGAAGAGTGAATTCTGAAGAGTGAAGTTTGTGTTTTGGTGAGTATTCTTTGGGGGTGGTGGTGTCTGCGTTTGCGGGTATGAGTGATAGTAGAAGTGCTGGTATGATGTATTTTGTTTTCATATTGGTTTATGGTATTGTTGTTTTCTTTGGTTTCAATGGTTTTGTTGTAAAATGCTTGTAAAGGTGATCGGTAGGTGGGGGATGATGATCTGTGTTTTTTCTTGGGTTGTGTGCTTGGAATTTAGAATTTAGAATTTGGAATTTGGAATTTGTTTTTTGTGGGCGCTTTTGTTAGCTGTGCTGTATCGAAAACTAGGGCTGGTAAAATATTGAGAGCAGATTCCAAAAAAGTATTTTGATTATAATGGTATCAGATTGTCTGGATGATGTAGTTTTTAGGCATGAAGAGAAAATGTGTATGTTGTGGGGGAGAGAATCTGATTATGGGTGTTCATTTACTGGATGCAGGCAAGGGGCCTCATGGGGTTGCTCGATTGCGTATCCAGAAGGATCCTAGGGCGTTGTTTTTGAAGGAAGCTAGTTATTCAGAGATGGATGTGGCTGTATGTGCTGATTGCGGGTTTGTACACCGTTTTGCTAATGACTTGGATGAGCTTGTCCGAGCGGATAAGGTCAGAAATGCTAATCTTAGTTTAGAAGTGTGAATTTAGAATTTAGAATTTAGAATTTGTTTTTTTGTGGGCGGGGGGTGGTGTTTTAGAAGGGAGAAAGGAGAAAGGTTGAAGGTGGATGGTGGATGGTGGATGGTGGATGGGGGGGGCGGTTTTTTTGCTAGGGTTGGGGTGTTTTATTATGTTGGTGGTGGATGTCTTTGATTTCTATGTTTAGTGGTTCACCTTCTGTCATTTTGTGTATCATTGTTTGGTTTTGTAGGGCTACGAGGTATGTTGGGTAAATCTTTAGTGCGTTTTCTAGGTGTTCTAGGGCTCGTTTCTTTTTACCCAGCATTGCTTGGCAGAGTGCTAGGTTTCCGTGTGACTGGTAATGATTTGGGTTTATCTTGATGACTTCCTGGAGAGTGGAGATGGCTTGTGGGTAGTTGTTTTGTGTCATGTAGTCCATAGCTGTTGAGTAGGTTTCATTTAGTTTTATGAAGTCTTGAAGGGTTAGGTTTGTTTTAGCTTTAATGAGTTCGGTCATTTCTTCTAGTTGTTCTTTTGCTATTTTTAGGAAGGATGCTGTGCTGCTGGCGAATTCTATTGCTTTCATGAGTGCATCTATGAATTCGAGGTGTTGGCCTAGGTTTTTGTATGATTGTGATAGGTTGTAATAGCCTTCAGAGAAGTATGGGAATATTTCGATGCTAGCTTTGAAGTGCTGAATGGATTCTTCGATTTGACCTGTGCGCGCGCAGTGGTAGCCTTTTGCGTAGTGGACTGTGTATTGATCTGGGTGTTTATTGAGTAGGTTGTCGATTTGTTTTAGGGCTTTTTCGAATTGTCCGTTTTCTGTGAGTATTAGTGCATTATCGACTAGTTTGTCGACGTGTGCGTCTATGAGAAGGGTGAATTCTTTGTATCCGTTTTGTTTTTGTTTGATGATGTTTTGTTTGTTGGCTTGTGTATAGTGTTCACAGTCTAAGCATGTTTCTGGTGATCTGGTGTTAGCGCAGCATTTTGAGCAGATGAGTGTGTTGTTGTTGAGTAGGCAGTTTCTTCTTCCTTTGGTTTTGGTGCAGATGGGGCATTTTGTTTTCATAGGTCTATGAGTTGTTGCTTGAGTGGGGCTTGGTTGTCAAGAGGCATGAAGTGTGGATGTTTTTTGGGTGGATGGGGTGGATGGGGTGGTGAGCTTGGGTGCTGGATGTTCTTTGGGTGTAGAAATTTCTTGAAATATGGTTGTTTAGGTGGAGACTCTTGGCAGAAAAATGAAATTATACGAAGATTACCTATTGGAGATAGAGGAGCGTAAGGTTCAGGGTCTTAATCCTAAGCCTATTGATGGAGCTGATTTGCTTAGTGAGATTATAGCGCAGGTGAAGGATGTGGGGAGTGCGCATAGGACGGCTTCTTTGAATTTTTTTATTTATAATACGATTCCTGGGACGACGAGTGCTGCTGGGGTGAAGGCTGCTTTTTTGAAGGAGATAGTTCTTGGTGAGTGTGTGGTGGAGGAGATATCTGTGGAGTTTGCGTTTGAGCTTTTGTCACATATGAAGGGTGGGCCGTCTATTGATGTTCTGTTGGATTTGGCTTTGGGTGATGATGCTGGTATAGCGGCTCAGGCTGCTGAGGTGCTGAAGACTCAGGTTTTCTTGTATGAGGCTGATATGGGGCGTTTGAAGGGTGCTTATGAGTCAGGTTGTGCTGTGGCTAAGGATGTGCTGGAGAGTTATACAAGGGCGGAGTTTTTTACGAAGCTGCCTGAGGTGCCTGAGGAGATAGAGCTGGTGACTTATGTTGCTGGTGAGGGGGATATTTCTACTGATTTGTTGTCACCTGGTGGTGAGGCGCATTCTCGTTCTGACCGTGAGCTGCATGGTCAGTGTTTTATTTCAGCTGAGGCGCAGAGGGATATTTCTGAGTTACAGTCTGCGCATCCTGATAGGCGAGTGATGTTGATCTCTGAGAAGGGGACGATGGGGGTGGGGTCTTCTAGGATGTCTGGGATAAATAATGTGGCGTTGTGGGCAGGTAGGCAGGCTAGTAAGTATGTGCCGTTTATAAATATAGCTCCTGTGGTGGCTGGGACGAATGGGATTTCTCCGATTTTTTTGACGACTGTGGATGTGACTGGTGGTATAGGGTTGGATTTACAGAACTGGCGTAGGAAGTTGGATGCGGATGGGAGTGTAGTTCTGGATGATGAGGGTGATGCGGTGCTGGAGCAGGTATTTTCTGTGGATACGGGAACTTTGCTGACTGTAAATACGGTGAAGAAGAAGTTGTATCATGGTGATGAGGAGCTGGTGGATATATCACAGGCTTTGACTCCTCAGAAGATGGAGTTTATGCGTGCTGGTGGTTCTTATGCGATTGTTTTTGGTAAGAAGCTGCAGACGTTTGCGGCGAAGACATTGGGTGTGGAAGCTCCTGTTGTTTTTGCGGCTGCGCGTGAGATTTCTCATGAGGGTCAGGGATTGACTGCGGTGGAGAAGATTTTTAATAGGAATGCTGTGGGGGTGCCTGATGGTAAGGTTCTGCATGCTGGTTCTGATGTTAGGGTGGAGGTGAATATAGTGGGTTCACAGGATACGACTGGTCTGATGACTTCTCAGGAGCTGGAGGCTATGGCGGCGACGGTTATATCTCCGATAGTGGATGGTGGTTATCAGTCTGGATGTCATACGGCGTCTGTGTGGGATAAGAAGGCTCAGGCGAATATACCTAAGTTGATGAATTTCATGCATAAGTTTGGTTTGATTACGGCTCGTGATCCTAAGGGGGAGTATCATGCGATGACTGATGTGATTCATAAGGTTTTGAATGATTTGGCGGTGGATGACTGGGATGTGATCATTGGTGGGGATTCTCATACTAGGATGTCTAAGGGTGTAGCTTTTGGTGCTGATTCTGGGACTGTGGCTTTGGCTTTGGCGACTGGTGAGGCGAGTATGCCAATACCTGAGTCTGTTAAGGTGACATTTAAGGGTGAGATGAAGGAGCATATGGATTTCCGTGATGTGGTGCATGCGACTCAGTTGCAGATGCTGGAGGAATTTGGTGAGAATGTGTTTCAGGGTAGGATAATAGAGGTTCACATTGGGACGTTGCCGTCTGATCAGGCGTTTACGTTTACTGACTGGACTGCTGAGATGAAGGCTAAGGCTTCGATATGTATTTCTGAGGATGAGACTTTGATAGAGTCATTGGAGATAGCGAAGAGCCGTATTCAGATCATGATTGATAAGGGTATGGATAATGAGTCTCAGGTACTCCAGGGGTTAATTGATAAGGCGAATAAGCGTATAGCGGGAATACGTTCTGGTGATAAGCCTGCTTTGGCTCCTGATGCGAATGCTGAGTATTCAGCTGAGTTTGTGGTGGATCTGGATGTGATAGTGGAGCCGATGATAGCGGATCCTGATGTGAATAATGATGATGTATCTAAGCGATATACGCATGATACGATAAGGGATTTGACTCATTATGCTGGTGAGAAGTCAGTTGATTTAGGTTTTGTGGGTTCTTGTATGGTTCATAAGGGAGATATGAAGATAGTGGCTCAGATGTTGAGGAATCTGGAGGATCAGCAGGGTAAGGTGGAGTTTAATGCGCCTTTGGTGGTGGCAGCTCCTACTTATAATATAATAGAGGAGTTGAAGGATGAGGGTGACTGGGGTATTTTAGAGAAGTATTCTGGTTTTGTATTTGATGATAATGCGCCGAAGAATGTGGCTAGGACAGAGTATGAGAATATGATGTATTTGGAGCGTCCTGGGTGTAACTTGTGCATGGGTAATCAGGAGAAGGCAGAGAGGGGTGATACGGTGATGGCGACTTCGACTCGTTTATTCCAGGGACGTGTGGTGGCTGATTCTGAGCGTAAGAAGGGTGAGTCTCTTCTGGCTTCGACTCCGGTGGTGGTCTTGTCTGCTATTTTGGGGAGGATTCCTACTATTGAGGAGTATAAGGCTGCGGTGGTGGGGATTAATTTGACTACGTTTGCTCCGCCTTTGTCTGCGATGACGGCTTAGAATTTGGAATTTAGAATTTGGAATTTGGAATTTTGAAGTGATTAGGGTGCGGTTCTTGGTTGGGCCGTGCTTTTTTTTGGTGATCTGGGTTTAGGGTGCGGTGATCTGTGTTTATTTGCTTGGGTTGGGGGCTTGGGTTGTGTGCTTGGGTTGTTTTGTTGGGGGGGGATGTGGTGTTGACTTTCTGTGGGGGTGTGGTTAGTGAGTGGGTCTGCCTTTATGTTGGGTGGAATTATTTGTTATGAGAACGACATTCACACTAGATAAACCAAAGGTAAAGTTGGCACGCCAGATTGAGGCAACGAAGTCACAGATTAAGAAGTATGTGAAGCGTGAGAGGGGGAAGAGGCTGCCTGAGGGGGTGGATTATTGGGATTTTTCTTGTAAGTTTGGGGATAGTGCGGAGGAGGCTAAGGTGTGCCATTTGAAGGAGATTAGTGGATTTATTGATGCAATGGAGGCTAAGGGACAGATTACGTTTTATGTTGAGGTGGTGGCAGTGGAGGGGCTTAGGGAGAGGGGGTAGTTTGTTTTTGGGTGGTTCGTTAGCTGGTTTAGCGGCTGGTTTTTATTTTGTTGGTTAGTTCTTGGGCTTTTTGGGTGGCTTGATTTATGGGGAGCCCTTTGGTTACTCCGGGGCGGTTGTGTTTTGTTTCCATTAGCCAGGCGTCACGTAGGATGCGGGAGCGTAGTGAGATGAGTTGGTGGATTTCGGTTGTGGAGCCGAGTTGGGTGAGCATTTCTTTTGGGGATTTGGCGTTAGCGGATGCTTGGTCGCCAAACCATGCTAGGATGGGTTGGGTCATGTTCCAGTGGCCTTCTGGGTTTGGGTGGACGGCGTCTTTTTGGTAGGTGAATTTGGGGTTTGTTTTTCTTTTGAGTTGGATGGATTTAGTCATGTGTGTGTTGAGGTCTATGACGTTCCATCCTTTTTGGCGCTGTGCGACTAGCCATTTTGAGTAGTGGCTGAGGAGGTCTGTGTAGTAGTGTTTGTTTTTGTTTCTGGAGGAGTCGAAGAATGGTGGTGTGATGAATATTATTTTTGCACCTGTGGCTTCTGCTTTTTTCTTTAGTTTGGTGATGCCTTTTTGGAATGCTTTGGTGCGTGTGGGGTCTGATGGTAGGTAGATTCCGCAGTTCATTCCGTAGCATGCGAAGATGAGGTCTGGTTTGGTTTTAGTGAGGATGCGGTCGAGTCGTTCGTGGAGGTCTGGCCTGGGGAATCTGCCTCTGGCGTGGTTTTTCTCGCTGAGTCCTGAGATGGTTTCTGAGCTGAGTCCTAGGTTGATGAGGGTGTATTTTTTATTTGGTTGGGTTAGTGTTAGCCAGGTATCGAAGTTTACTACGTATTGTCCTGAGTAGGTGATGCTGTCTCCGAGGAAGATGATTTTTTGTGCGTTTTTTAGTAATTCTTGGTTTTTGATGGTTTGTGAGGGGAGGGCGAGGGAAATGCTGGTGAGGAGGAGGCTGAGGATGAGTGTGGTTATTGATTTCATGGTGGTGCGGTTGGTTGGTTTATGGGGTAGTGGGTGTTTTGGGTGGTGAGTAGTTGGGTATTTTATGAGAATGGGGTGTTGGTTTCTGGTCTTGTGAAGATGGCGATGTGGCGGTCAACGGATTTATTGGGTGCGTCTAGGAGTTTACGAGAGTGTGGGTTTTGGATTGAGATTGTTAGGTTTGCGCCGAGTTGTTGGATGGCTTTTAGGGCTTGGAGGTGTTCTTTATCGAAGTAGCTGGTGATGATTAGGATACCATTTGGGTGGAGTCTGTTAAGTGCGGAGTCGTATATTTTTTGCCATGTTGTGGCGCCGTTCCAGTAGTTTTGGTGACGCATGAGGATGATGTTACAGGGATGGGCAAGTTCTGTGATGAGGTGTAGCTTGGTGGCATCATGGTAGAGGAAGGAGAATTCTGTGTGTGGGTCAGAACGCCAGCGGCTGCGAGCTATGTCTAGTTCTCTCTCTCTGATGTCTACGCCGATTATTTTAAGAGACTGTGCTAGGGGGGCTAGGATATCTCGCAGGATGCCTGATTCGTCTGCTCTGCCGCATGCTAGGTTGAGGCAGTGAATGGATGGGTTAGTGGCATTTAGGTTTTCTGAGATGAGTGGGGTGAGTATTGTTTTGAGTTTGTTTAGGTCGTCGTTAAGTAGGGATGTGAGTTTGGTGTTCATACGTTTTGTATGTAGGGTGACCTGGTATGGAGGGGGTTAGAACTGTGGTGAGTTTTGGATGGCTTGGTTAAGGAGTTCAGCTTTCCATTGGCCTGGGGCGGTGGGCTTGTTGCCTATGTATCCGTAGTTTAAGATGGATCCAAGCTGTGCGTATAGGAGTCTGGATGATGGTGCGAGTGGTCCCATTCCCATGATTGAGATGGCGATGGAGGAATTTTCTTGGATGATTTCTGCGCAGCGGAACATGTCTGAGGTGGAGTTATGGTAGAGTGCTAGTTTGGCGATTTCTGCGCCGCTATCGACAGCTTTTGAGATGATGTCTTTTAATTCTTGTGCGGGAGGGGTTTGTTTGAAGTCGTGGTGAGAGGCTATGAGTAGGCAGCCCATATTTTGGACATGGGTGGCTGCTTCTTTCATTTGATGGAGGTTAGCGATTTCTATATCGACGAAGTTAGCGAGTGGAGAGAGTCCCATTAGGAGCTGTGATCTCTGGGTGATGTTTAGCTGGCTTTGGCCACCCTCTGATGTGCATCTGGCAGTTATGAGTGTCTGGATTTGGCTGTCTTTGAGTTTGATAAGTAATTTTTTAACGGCTGGTAGATGGTTAAGGAGGCTGTCAAGTCTGAGTTCTACGATGTCTGATTCTGAGGGTGAAAATGTGTGTTCGAGGGTTTTAGGGTGGGCGACAGAACCTATGGTTTTAGGGGATGAGGGCATGCTGGGGTGACTTTTTTGGTAGCTCATAATGGATAGAGAATGTGCTTAATGTGACAGGGTTTGTCAATGCAGTGGGGGGGAGTATGTTAAGAAAAATGTAAAAAATTGGTTTGGAGGTTTGACATGATGGGTGAAAAAAGTGTTAACTTTAATGAGAAAATAAAAAACGATTTTAATTACCTATCTCACACCACACACGAAACCTATGAGCGAACAGAATAATAATCCATCCAATGTGCCGGGACTCAACCAGCCGATCAAGAAGACTTCAGCAGTGCCTCTAAGAAAAGAAACTGTGCGTGTTACACTTAAAGCGCCCGGAGCAAAGCCCGGCGGAGCACCTGCGGGCGTAGAGCCCCCAGTTCCAAGTGAGGCTCCTGCAGCTCCACCAGTTCAGCTCAGTAGTGACGCTCAGCCAACAAAGTCATTGGCTTCGCCTACATCACCAATGTCGGCTCCAACATCACCAATGACGCCGCCTTCTCCATCATCAGTAACTCCATCTGGAGTTTCAGGAGGAGTAAATTCAAAGGTTGATTTACCAGGTGTAACATCAGCAGTTCCTTTAAAGCAGGAGACGATGCGTGTGACTCTGAAGGCTGATGGTGATGGGGCTCCTCCAGCACCAGCATTGACTATACCTCTTGGTGGTGCTGCTAAGCCATTGGGAGCAGCAATGGCAACACCGGCTCCAACTATGAAGCTAGGTGGCACAGGTACTACTCCGCTCAATAATCAGCCTTTGACTACGCCGATAGGTTTAGCAAGTCAGCCGCTACCAAAGGCTACTGTCCAGCTTCAACAGACACAGCAGTTGACACAAGGTTTAGGTAGACCAGCTCAGGCAGCTAGTATCCAAACTGTGGGGGTAGGTGACGAAGCTCAGCGAAGTGGAAGTGGTGCGGCGTTACCGTTGTCAATCGTGGCTTTTGCTTTATCACTAGTGGTTCTCTACTTTCAGTTTTCTCATGCAAAGCTCTGGGTAGATGAGCACGAAGGCGAGGATATAGGTAAGATTTTCGAAGCTAACAAGGTTGACTAGTAGGTCATTTATTTATCTTATTACTTAAACATTTTATTTATTAATTATTATGATCATACCAATCTTACTTATTCTTTTAGCAGCAGGAGTTATCACATTAGCTTACCTTACAGGTCAGTCACCGACATAGTTGTATTCTGCTAGTTTATAGGTCTAGTTAAATCTAGATTGCTTATTTTACTATGAGCCGCGCACTAATTTTTTTTGGTGTGCGGCTCTTGACGTTTTAGTGAATGAAGGCATACTTCTTTCATGGCATTACAATTAACTGAAGAAAATTTCGAAGCAGAAGCACTCAATTCAACCAAACCTGTTCTTATTGATTTTTGGGCGGAGTGGTGCGGACCTTGTAAGATGATTTCGCCACTGATTGATCAGCTTGCTGAAGAGATGGGTGACAAGGCTGTGGTAGCGAAAGTGGAGGTAGATAAAGCTCAAGCTCTAGCAGCTAAATATGGTGTACGTTCTATACCATTTATTCTCTTTATGAAAGATGGTGAAGTTAAGGACCAGATTGTTGGAGCAAATGTAACTCTGGAGTCACTTAAAGAAAAGCTGGAGTCACTCTAGTGAGGATGGTAGGTAACATTTGTTATCTAGGATAGATTTTAGTGAGCCCTATCAGGATTGTATTCTGATGGGGTTTCATTTTTATGTGGTTGTTAGATTTGATTTAGTGAGGGCTATGCTAGATCAAGGAGATAGATGTTTTCTGTGGTTTTTTGAGTTTGTCTTAGGCTGAGCTTGATCATTTTATGGTCTAAAAGCTGAGTCAAGTTAATAGAGAGGGGGGGCTAGCTAGCTTTTTTTAAGCAGGGTAATAGTCATTTTAGATTGGTATTTGTTATGAGTATTTAAATTATGAGGTAGAATTGATTTTTTTTGGCAAGCTAGTATAGCAAATTTAGCTTTGATGTGTGTGAGTTGCGTGGCTTGGTGTGTTTTTATATGCTCTCATGGGGTTGATAGTATGTGGGGGATTTGGCACAGTGAGGGTGATTCATGGGGTTGAGGTGATCTGGGCATGGTGGTGTGAAGTAGAGTTCTATGGATTCTGGTGTGACTTCATCTAGTGTTTTTGGAGACCATTGGGGGTTGGCGGTTTTTTCGATTAGAAGGGCTCGTGTGCCTTCGATGAAGTTTGGCTGTGCCGCGCAGTGCATTGTGACTCCGTATTCTAAGCGGAATATATCTGCAAGGGAGAGGAGGCGAGTGCGTTTTTGGAGCTCGAATGTTAAGTGTGCGCTGGTGGGGCAGCCATTGATGAGGTTATTGTATGCTGTTGCCAGCCAGGAGTCTTGGTGGGTTGCTTTCTTTAGTTCAGAGGCGAAGTGTGCTGGTGAGTGGGAGTTTCCTAGCTGCTGGATGAGGTTGTAGTGTTTTTTTATGTTTGATGGTTCAAAGTGAGTTGTTGTTGATGAGGTGGCTAGTGAGGATAGTGCTTTTTTTACGAGTGTGTTATCGGTATTTTTATTACCTGTCCAGTTGATCTTGGTGAGAGCTTTTAGGGTGGGTTGGAAATGGTTAGATTTGATTTTGTGCGTGGCTATTCCAGTGAATGTTGCGTCTGAAGCATTCATGCGGCTTCCTGTTAGACCTAGGAATAAGCCACAAGTTCCTGGTGTTTTATTAAGGAACCATGAGCCGCCGACGTCTGGGTATAGGCCTATAGTGGCTTCTGGCATGGCTAGTATGGAGTGCTCGGTTACGATGCGGTGACTGGCGCTATTGAAGAGTCCCATGCCTCCTCCCATGATGATGCCGTTGCCCCAGCAGATTAGGGGTTTTGGGTAGTGGTAGAGTGAGTAGAAGAATGAGTATTCTTCTGAAATGAATGTGCTAACGGTTTTGTTATGAATGCTGTGATCTTTAATGAGGGAATGGTACATGTCTATGCAGTCGCCGCCTGCGCAGAATGCTTTTTCACCTGCGCCGTGGATGACTACGCAGCTTATGTTAGGGTCATTTTTCCATTGGTTTAATTTCTCACTTAGGCTTCTGACCATGGCGAGATTAACGGCGTTTAGGCGTTTTTCTATGGAGAGAGTGGCTATTCCTATTGATGATGCAGATGGGGAGGGTATTTCTTGGTAAATGACAGGTTGGTTGTCAGAGGTGTTGTTTATTGATTTTTCCATATTGGTTTTCGTTTTTCCAGGAATGCGTTTACGCCTTCTTTTTGGTCTTCTGAGTCAAAGAGCTGAGCGAAGGCTAGTCTTTCTTCTGACAGCATTTCTGTATGGCTATGGGAGCGGGTTCCCATGATGAGTTTTTTTGATGCTGTGACGCTTGTAGGGCTTTGTTTAGCGACGCTTTCAGCGAGGGTTAAGGCTGTTTCTAGGGCTTTACCGGTGGGTGTTATTTCTTCGATGAGTCCTATTTGGAGTGCGCGATCAGGTTTGATTCTCTCGCCGCAAAGGATGATGCGTTTTGCCCAGCCTTCACCAACGATTCGGGTTAGGTTCTGTGTGCCGCCGCCGCCTGGTAGGAGGCCGACGGCTGTTTCTGGGAGTGCTAATGCGGTTTGTTCTTCTGCTATTCTGATGTCACAGGCTAGTGCGCATTCTAGTCCGCCACCCATGGCGTATCCGTTGATGGCGGCGATAGAAACACCTCTGAAGGCGGAGAGAGCTTCGAAGGCTTGGCCGAAGAGGCTGATTACTTTGTGTGCGTTGTCTTTATCACCATTGCTGAACATTTTGAGGTCGGCACCGGCGGAGAAGAATTTTTCGCCTTCGCCGGTGATGACGAGTGCGTAGATGTCTTTATCGCTGTTGAGTTCTGTGACCCAGTCTCTGAGTTGAGCTAGGTTGGTTTCGTTCCAGGTATTAGCTGGAGGGTTTGCTATGGTTATGATAGCGGTGTGGTTACGTTTTTCTAGATTAAGGAATTGATTACTCATTGGTTTTAGTTGGCGTTTGTTTTGAGTTTATAGATGATTTTTACTATGTCATTCCTTCTTCCATCCAGGTGAACTTATCTTCGATGATTTCTTGTGCTATGTCGTATCCGTGTTGGTCTTTATTTTTTTTGATTCCGCTGAATGACTCGTTGATGCGTTCTTTTGCAATGAAGCATGCATCATCGAGGATACGGAGGATGGATTCTTTATCTGCGTCTTTTTGCTCAAGTAGCCATGATGAGTATGAGCAGGCTGCAGCGATGACGAAAAGGTCTGCGCCGATGTCAGCGAAACGGCCGAGGAGTACTTGGCGTTTTTCTAGTGAGGGGCCGTGAATGACCATTTTGTGGAAGAGTTTACGCGCCATGGATCTACTGGTTTTGGATACGTAGCTCATGTGTTTGACGATTTTTTTATGTGTTCCGTCTGGCAGGTTAGTGCCTTTAGGGAGCCATTGTTTAGGGTACCAGGTTGCGTAGAATTTGAATGCTTTAGTGGCTGCTTTTAATCTGGTGGAGACGGGCAACTGTGTGTTTACTGCTGCTCCTCCTGCTTTTAGATGTGGGTCAAGTGCTTCACGCATGACGAATAGTCTCATGATTTCGCTAGATCCTTCGAAGATGGTATTGACTCTGGCATCTCGCATCATTCGTTCGACGGGTAGGGGTGTTTCACCTCTATCTGTGAGTGATTGTTGGGTTTCGTATCCTCTGCCGCCGCAGGTTTGTAATGTGTGGTCGATGCTTTCCCATGATTTTTCAGTTCCCCACATTTTGCAGATAGCAGCTTCTAGGCGGATGTCTGCGTTTTTGTCTTTGTCTACTTGTCGAGAAGTGATGGCAATCATTGCTTCCATGGCGAATGTGTTAGCGGCGATGCGTCTGACTTTGTCAGCGATAGCGGCGTGTTTGCCGATGGGGGATCCCCATTGGATGCGGTTAGCTGACCATGATCTGGTGATTTTGATACAGCGTTTTGAGATGCCGACACAGGCTGCTGGGATGCTGAGGCGGCCTGCATTAAGTGTTGTTAGAGCTACTTTTAATCCACGTCCTTCACCAGCTATGATGTTTTTCTTAGGGATTTTAACGTCTGTGAATTTGATGACTCCGTTGTAAAGTGCGCGAAGTCCCATGAAGCGGCATCTGCAGATGATTTCGATTCCTGGGGTTTTCATGTCTAGGACGAATGCGGTGATTTGTTCTTTCTTTTTGCCTTTTACTTCCTTTGGTGGTGTTTTAGCAGTGACTACGATGACGCTGGCTTTAAGTCCATTACTGCACCAGAGTTTCTGGCCGTTAAGGATGTAGTTTTCACCGTCATCGCTGAGTTCTGCGAAGCTTTCCATTCTGGCTGGGTCTGAGCCTACTTTGTCTTCAGTCAGTGCGAATGCTGCTATTTCACCACTAGTCATACGGGGTAGGAACTCTTGTTTTTGTTCTTCTGTTCCGAATAGCATGAGAGGCTGGCTGACTCCGATGGACTGGTGGACGGAGATGAGGGCGAATACGTTAGCGCAGTGGCTGCCGAGGAGTGTGCATGCTCTGCAGTATCCAGCTTGAGAGAGTCCGAGTCCGCCGTATTTTTTGTCTACTTTGATGCCGAAGGCGCCAATTTCTGTTAGGCCATCGAATACTTCTTGGGGGATTTCTCCTGTTCTGTCAATGAGGTCAGCGTCAACTTTTTCGTTTAGGAATGTTTTTAGCTTTGCGATGAAAGCGTCAGCGTCTGCTTTTTGTTCAGCGGATTCTGGTTCATATGACATGATTTTGTCTGGGCTCCATCTTCCCATGAAGAGGTCAGCGACGAAGCTGTTTTCCTTGATGTTTGTGATGCGCGCGGCTTCTGTTATTTCGAGAGCAGCGCGCTGACCGTCTGACATTTTTGATGTGTCGATGGTGTCTTGCGCTGATGTGTCTTTTTCTTGTGATGAGTCTTTAGATTTCATGGTGCTAGGTGATTATGTATGGGATATAAATGTGTTATCTGGCTGACATTCTTAAGGCTCCATCGAGGCGAATGACTTCTCCATTGAGCATGGTGTTTTCCAGTATATGTGCTGCTAGGTGAGCGAACTCGTCTGGTCTGCCGAGGCGTGGAGGGAAGGGGACTGTAGCTGATAGACCGGCTCTGACTTCTTCTGTCATGCCTGCCATCATTGCTGTGTCGAAGATGCCGGGTGCTATAGTCATTACGCGGACACCTTCTCTGGCTAGGTCTCTGGCGAGTGGGAGAGTCATGCCTGCAACACCTGCTTTTGAGGCGGAGTATGCGGCTTGCCCCATTTGACCATCGAATGCGGCTACTGATGCGGTATTTATGACGACTCCTCTTTCGTTTTCATCGTCTGGTTCATTGGTGATGAATCTGGCGGCTGATAGTCTGATGACATTGAAGGTGCCTACTAGGTTTACGTTGATGACTTTTGCGTATGTGTCTAGGCAGTGGGGACCGTTTTTACCTACAACTTTACCGGCGGCTAGAATGCCTGCACAGTTGACTACAGCTCTGAAAGTGCCTGGCTGAGCTTGGGCTAAATCTAGTGTGTCGTTGATATTATCTGAGTCTGTGACGTCAGTGAGTGCAAATATGGCTTTAGGGCCTAGTTCATTAGCTAGGTTGTTACCGGATTCAGCATTGAGGTCTGCTATGATGACGGAGCCTCCTTTTTCGATGATTTTTCTTGAGACTGCGGCTCCAAGTCCTGAAGCACCACCGGTTACGACAACTGTGTTATTTTTTAATTTCATTACTTAAGGTTTATTGATGAGAGATTCTAAAGATGGGATAAATGAGTGTCATTGGTGACACACAGAAGATCATTTTTAGAATATGATTTTTACCTAAATAATGAGTATCAAAAAAGTTATTGGAGATCTATCAGAAAAATGATAAATTATTATATTTGGTTTTAGATGCAGGAAGATATGATTTTATCTCCCTGCATCGTTTTTAAGAAATGTGTTAGACCATGGGTCTGAATTTGCCGACGTGTTCTTGAAGGCAATCAGTGATTTGTCCTAGTGAGCAGACTTCGACAGTTTCAATGAGTTCTGCGAATACGTTGCCGCCTGAGTGAACCACTTCTGCAAGTCTTTTCAGAGCTGCAGGGGCTTTGTCAGCATTACGTTTTTTAAAGTCTTTTAGTTTATCTACTTGTTTTTGTTTTTGTTCGTTCGGGATACGGACTAGTTCTGGGACTGGTTTTTCTACGCCTTCTGAGTAGCGATTGAGTCCGATGATGCGTCTTTCTCCGCTAAAGATTTGTTTTTCGTAGCGGTATGATGCTGCTTGGATTTGGCTTCTTTGGTAGCGGTGTTCCATTGCCCCGAGAACTCCACCGAGTCTTTCTATTTCTTCTAGTTCATCTAGGATTGCTTTTTCGACAGATTTTTCTACTGCTTTCATTCCTGGTGAGCCGCTCATTCCGTTCATCATGTGGCGGAAGAGACCTGTTTCTTCTAGGAGTATGGACTGTCCGTGAGATGCTAGTTTGACATATTCTTCACTGGGAGTGGTGAATGGTTCATCAGCGCTGTTGCTGTGGCAGGAGTTAGTGGCATTCATGTATGCCATGATGATTTCTGCTGCAGTTCTTGTTAGGTTGTTTTTGAATTCGGCGGCTACGAGTGATCTGCCACTTGTCTGGGTGTGGAGCTTGAGTTTCTGGCCGCGTGAATTAGCACCGAATACATCTCTCATTGCGATGGCCCAGATTTTTCTGCAGACACGGCTGAGAGCCATGAATTCTACGTCAAGTCCGCAGTCAAAGAAGAATGAGAATCTGGGTGCGAAGTCGTTTACATCGATGCCTCTTTCTCTCATCATTTCTGCATAGGCAAATCCGTTAGATATGGTGTATGCTGCTTGTTGGACCGGTGTAGCTCCGGCTTGAGAAATGTGGTAGCCGCTGATGGAGACGGGGTACCATTTAGGCATGTTTTCGACACAGTATTCCATCATGTCGAGGAGGAATCTGAGTGATGCATCTAGTGGGAATAGTACTTCGTTTTGGCCTTGAACTTCTTTGAGTATGTCGGCTTGGACGGTTCCACGAAGCTGGCCGATAACGTCTGGTCCGAATCTGCGTCTGGCAGCAGCTACGAACATAGCCATGATAGCGGGAGCTGGGCCGTTGATGGTCATGGATGTGGATGTGGTGAGTTCTCTGAAGTCAAACCCATCGAAGAGAACTTCCATGTCTTCGACTGTATCGATGGCGACTCCGCCTTCACCGATTTTACCGAAGACGCCGGGTGAGTCACTGTCCATTCCATAGAGTGTGGGGCCGTCAAAGGCTGTGCTGAGGCGGTGGCTGTTCTGGTTTTTAGTGAGGAAGTGGAATCTTTCGTTGGTATCTTCTGGGATACCGAGACCTGCGAATAGTCTAGTGGGTTCCTCTGGTGGGATGGAGTCTTCTAGGGGGTCGAGGTACATTTCAGCGTATGCTGAGCTGAGGAATGGGAACTGGCCTGGGAGTCCTTCACCGTGAAGGTATCTGGCTATGGCACCTGGTTCATCGATGACTGGGAGGGGGAGACGAGGAAGCTGGAGTCCTGTGGGGGTTGTGACAGTGGGAACTTTTTCTTGAATACTTTCCCATTGTTCGAGTATTTCTTTCGATTGTTGTGGGTCTGCTCTGACTTCAGATACTTTTGTTTCAACGTCTTTGTTGAATTTTCTGACACCTTCTATGATTTTTGTTAATTCGCTCATACTGATAATGCATTTCTAAGTTTTACAACGCCTTGGTCATTGTGTTCACTGGCTTTTGTTGTGAAGACGGGTATTTCTTCGCAGCCTCTCATTTCTACTTGTCTTTTGACTTCTTCTAATGCTCTGGTGGCGCCTGCCCAGTCTGATTTATTGACAACGACTGCGTCAGCTACTTCTAGCATGAGTATTTTTTGGAGTTGGAGTCTAGCACCGTATTCTGGGTGAAGGACAAGGACCTTGGTGTCGATGAGGTCACTGGTGAAAGGGAGTGCTTCTTGTCCTGTTCCTACTGTTTCGACGAGTACGAGGTCAAAGCCTGCTTCATCGCTTACCATCCATTGGAGGCATTCTTCTGTGGCTGGTGATAGTCCTCCTTGTTTGCCGCGGGTAGCCATGCTTCTTAGGAAGACGTTGTCGTGCTGAGAGTATATCATGGTGGCTCTGTCACCGAGGAGTCCGCCTTGGCTGATGGAGCTGGGATCATGAGATAGGATACCGATTTTGATATTAGGATTTTCCATTAGTGCACCGCGGACCCATTCATCGATGAGTGTTGTTTTACCTGCTCCGCCTGGGCCTGTGAATCCGATGACTTTGGCTTTGCTTCTTTTTCCAGCCTTTGGTCGATCTTTTAATTTCATTTCTACGGCGGTGAGCATTTGGCCGAGAGCTGTGTCAGTGGATACGCCTTGTAGAACTACTTTTTTATTGCCGTAGAGTTCTATGAGGCGGTTGCAGATGCTTTCGAATGTGGTGCCTGCGAGGAAAACTTCATCGACTCCGTATTGTTTCATTATGACGACGTCGTCTGGAGTGATGGTGCCTCCTCCTCCGCCGAATACGCCAATGTCATTGCGGCCAGCTTTTTCTAGTAGTTGTATGACTTCTTTGAAGAATTCGATGTGTCCACCGTTATAGCTTGATATTCCGAGGGCGGCGACGTCTTCTTGGATGGCGGATCTTACCATGTCTTCTGCGGATCTGTGGTATCCCATGTAGACGATTTCGAAGCCTTGACGGATTAGTTCCTGGTTAACCGTAGTAACGGCGCTGTCATGTCCGTCGCATAGAGGAACAGCGGTTAGGAGTCTGACTGGGAACTCGGGCATTCGAGGTGTGTTTTGGTCTTTCATTGTTGGAATGTAACTAATCTTCATGAGAGGACTAGTTTTTTTTCTATAATTTTAAGGGGTTGAATTATTGTGTGTATGAGGTTGCTGGAGAAAGTGTGATTTCTTTGTTTAAGAATGAATTGTTGACTGATAGAGCATGGGGGATCTATTGTTTAATTTAATAATATTAATGAGATGATGGGGTAAGATGTAGTTATGATGAAATTGAACGAAAAGGGATGATAAGAAAACTGATACAGGAGGGTGCACCTTTGCAGGTGGTGGGAGTGATTAATGCTTACACAGCTGTTATGGCTGAGAAGTTGGGTTTTGAGGCTTTGTATCTGTCTGGTGCGGGGGTAGCTAATGCTTCATATGGTTTACCTGATTTGGCTTTGACTACGCTTGATAATGTTTGTGAGGATGTTAGGCGTATTACGTCTGCGACATCATTGCCTTTATTGGTGGATGCTGATACTGGCTGGGGTGGGCCATTGATGGTGGCGCGAAGTGTTAGAGAGCTGGGAAGGGCTGGTGCGGCGGGATGTCATTTGGAAGATCAGATAATGGAGAAGCGGTGTGGGCACCGGCCGAACAAGAAATTGATAGCGACTGATGAGATGGTGGTGAGGATACATGCTGCTCTGGATGGACGGGTGAGTGATGATTTTAATATTATGGCACGCACTGATGCTGTTGCGTTAGAGGGGGTTGAGATGGGTTTAGAGAGGGCACTGGCATATCAGGAAGCGGGTGCTGATATGATATTTGCGGAGGCGTTGTCTTCGCTGGAGGATTTTGGTATTTTTACTGATGCATTGGATGTGCCTGTCTTGGCGAATATTACTGAATTTGGTAAGACTCCTTTATTTACTGTTAGTGAGTTGGGTTCAGTTGGAGTAGGGATGGTTTTGTATCCGTTGTCTGCATTTCGAGCGATGAATGCCGCTGCTTTGAGTGTTTACCAAGCTATTTTATGTGAGGGGACTCAGGCTGGGGTGGTGGATGCGATGCAGACCCGTGATGAGCTCTATTCATTTTTAGATTACCATGAGGCTGAGCAGCGGTTAGATGATCTTTTAGGACGAGGAGAGGGGTAGTGATTATTAAATTATAAAGTATAAACGATATGGGTCAGGTAGAAAATAGAATGATAAAGGCTGCAGGTCTTGCGGGGGTTGTTGCGGGTGATACTGCTATTTCAACAGTAGGGAAGGAGGGGCTTGATTTGAATTACCGTGGATATTCGATCGGTGATTTGGCTGAGCATTCTACGTTTGAGGAGGTGGCTTATCTTTTGATATATGGTAAGTTGCCGAATTTGAGTGAGTTGGATATTTATAGGCGCAAGTTAGTGGGGTTACGCGATATGCCTAGAGAGTTGAAGGTTAGTTTAGAGCAGTTACCCAGCGGTGCGCATCCTATGGATGTGTTAAGGACTGGGGTTTCTGTTCTTGGATGTTTGGAGGTGGAGATGGAGTTTGGCGATGTAAGGGAGCATGCTGATCGATTGGTTGGTTGCTTGGGTTCGATGTTGGTTTATTGGTATCATTTTTCTCGGACGGGGAAGCGGATTAGTTTGGTGTCTGAGGAGACTACTGTGGCGGGGTATTTTCTTGATCTGTTGAGTGGGGAGACGCCTACTGATAAGCACAGGCGCTGTATGGATGTGTCATTGATTTTATATGCTGAGCATGAATTTAATGCGTCAACTTTTGCAGCGAGGGTTGTGACGTCTACAATGTCGGATTATTATTCTGCAATCGCAGGGGGGATTGGCGCTCTTCGAGGGCCATTGCATGGCGGAGCGAATGAGAAAGCGATGGAGTTGATAGAACAGTTCACTACGGCAGATGAGGCAGAGAGAGAGCTGCGAGCTATTTTTGAGCGTAAGGAGAAGGTGATGGGTTTTGGGCATCGAGTTTACCGAGATTCTGATCCGCGATCAGATATTATAAAGGCGTGGTCTAGGGAGCTGTCAGGTGGTTCTGAAAAAGCTTATTTATACCCTGTATCTGAGCGGATTGAAAAGGTGATGTGGGATGAGAAGCGGATTTTTCCGAATTTAGATTTTTATAGTGCTTCAGCGTATCATTACTGTGGAGTGCCTACGGAGATGTTTACGCCGCTTTTTGTGATGTCGCGGGTAGCTGGGTGGTCTGCTCATATTATAGAGGAGCGTGGTGTGGGTAAGCTTATTCGGCCGAGTGCGGAGTATACAGGTCCCCAGCCTAAATCTTATCAACCCATAGAGAAACGCTCATGATTTCAAAAGCTGAAGATAATACACGACCTGACCGGGATTCCTTATTAACGGAAATAGCTCAGTATGTATGTGGATATGAATGTGAGTCTGAAGAGGCAGAGCTTACTGCTTATCATTGTTTGTTAGATAGTGTGGCATGTGGTCTGATGGCTTTGGATTTTCCGGAGTGTGTGAAGTTATTAGGGCCTGTGGTGGAGGGTGCCGAAATGCCTGGGTATGGAGCGCGGGTGTTTGGTACGACCTATGAGCTTGACCCTGTGCAGGCTGCTTTTAATTTGGGCGCGATGGTGAGGTGGCTTGATTTTAATGATACGTGGTTAGCTGCGGAGTGGGGGCATCCATCTGATAATCTGGGAGCTATTTTATCTGTGGCTGATTATTTGGCGCGGAGCCGTGGGGTGGAGATGACTGTGGGTGATGTGCTGAAGGCGATGATTAAAGCACATGAGGTTCAGGGGGTGCTTGCGTTAGAGAATAGTTTTAATAGGGTAGGGTTAGATCATGTTTTGTTAGTGCGAGTGGCTTCTACAGCGGTTGTGGCACAGATGATTGGTATGTCTGTTGATGAGGTGGCTGATGCGGTTTCTCATGCTTGGGTAGATGGTGGAGCGTTACGTACTTATCGACACACTCCTAATACTGGATCAAGGAAGTCATGGGCGGCGGGTGATGCTGCGGCGAGGGCGGTGAGGTTGGCTCTTATTGTTGAGCGTGGTGAGATGGGGTATGCTAGTGCATTGAGTGCACCTGGGTGGGGTTTTCAGGATGTTTTGTTTGGTAAGAATGCGGTTACCTTGGCTCGCCCGTTGGGTTCCTATGTGATGGAGAATGTTTTGTTTAAAATATCTTATCCGGCCGAGTTTCATGCTCAAACGGCTGTAGAGTGTGCCTTGCTTTTGCATGAGGAGGTTTCTGATAGGTTGGAGGATGTTGAGGCGGTGATGCTATACACTCAAGAGTCAGCGGTGCGTATAATAAGTAAGGATGGACCTCTTCATAATCCTGCGGATAGAGATCATTGTTTGCAGTATATGGTGGCTATTGGTTTGATTTTTGGTGGGTTAGAGGCATCACATTATGAGGATTCTGTGGCTGTTGATACACGGATTGACGAGTTGCGGGGTAAGATGGAGGTTTATGAGGATGCTGGTTATACTTTGGATTATATGGACCCAGATAAGCGTTCTATAGCAAATGCCATTCAGGTTAGGTTTACTGATGGGACGTTGACTGATAAGATAGAAGTTGAATATCCGATAGGTCACCGAAGAAGAAGATACGAGGGTATTCCTGTTTTGATGAAGAAATTTGAAACAACAGTTAAAGGTTACTATTCTGAATCAAAGGCTTGTGAGGTGATGGCATTATGTGGTGACTATGAGAAGTTGAAGTCGGTGCCGATTTCTTCTTTTATGAAGGCATTAGCTGGTTAAAAAGTGCGGGGCTGTTTTATGCCTTTCTGCAGAGCTGCCAAGTTCGATTTTTTCTGTGATTTATTTTGGATTGTGCAAAGCGTATGAGGAGGATGCTGGTATTTTTTTCTTTGTTGCGCTGTATAGGAAGTCAAAATGGCTATGTCATACCATTTTCACAGTTATTCTGGGTTGATAGTAGTTTCAATATATTTGGGAACAGTAGCAGAGCTGATTTTTTGAAGTGCAAAAGAATATATCAAGATTAGCTTCGTTATTCGTCAGTTGCATAGTCTACTATGCGCTTTCCTCTTGCCTTGCTACTTTTGCTATCTTGCTGTGCTATCAATCCATTCTAACAGTTCAAATGGTATTATTTGCTGTTGGTTTGCTTTGTGTAATTACTAGCTCCTTATTTTTCTGATTACTTTATTTATTATAGAACGATATGCGCATGTTGCTGTTCAAAGTGGCTTCATGATTGATGATGAGAATGTTGCGATTTGTTAGGGAGGCATCAATTAAATCTAGTATGGATTATGATGGTTTTATTTGATTAAGAAATTAGTAGGTGTTTTGGACGGTTTTAATGGCTAGCGATGTGCAAAATTAGTGAGACTAAAAATGAGGGGAAATTTTTTTAAGGGGTGGCTCATGCTTTATATGACCTTGCTTAAAACACATTGTAACTACAGTTTGGGTCGTTTTTTAGCTTAGTTTTATTTTAGAATAGTAGATATTTTTGAAAAGGTGTATTTTTTTTTGATAAGAAGCATTTTTTTCGGGACATTTACACAAAGCTGTGGTCTTGATCAACCAAGTTTTAACTCCTATTAAAACTAAACAAAAAACAAATATAATATAATGGCAACTATAACAAAACGTGACTTAGTAATAAAGCTTAGCAATGAGACTGGTTTGACTCAACAAGAAGTTTTCTCTGTAGTTCAGGGAGCTCTTGATTCAATTACAGAAGAGTTAGCCAAAGGCAATGCTGTGGTGATGCGCAATTTTGGTGCGTTTCAGGTAAAAGAAGTCAAAGGCAAAATAGGGCGTAACCCTAAAGACCCAAGTAAGGATGTGCCCATCCCTCCACGTGCGGTAGTTAAGTTCAAACCTGGCAAGGAGATGAAAGAGAAGGTAGCACCTATTCTTCCTTTGATCCAGGAGGGGGCTTAGTTTATAGACTAAAGCACTTGAGCTAACTTTAATAATCATATGGTGTGGTCTTATGGATCACACCATTTTTTTGTTAGCGAATTCATTCTCTGATTATTTAAGATGTGCAAATTAATAAATATAGGGTAAAGAAGAACTGATCATGGAAACAGAAATAGTATATGCTGAAGAGGAGAATTCTAGTGAGGCGATTACCAAAGCAGTAAGGTTGCTTAGTGATGGAGATGTTGTGGCACTTCCTACAGAGACTGTTTATGGTTTAGGTGCCAGTGCGCTGGATGAGGAGGCGGTGGCTAAGGTTTTTGAGGCTAAGGGGAGGCCCTCTTTTGATCCTTTGATTATTCATTTATCTACACGAGAGCAGATTCATGACTATTGTGATCTATCACCAGGTCTTAATGATGTTGTTCAGAAGTTGATTCAGGCGTTTTGGCCGGGGCCTTTAACGATGGTTTTACCTAAGAAGGATATTGTTCCTGACATAGTTACTAGTGGGCTGGCTACAGTGGCTGTTAGAATGAGTGCTCATCCTGTGATGCAGGAGGTTTGTAAAGCATTAGGGACGCCGATAGCGGCGCCGAGTGCGAATCGATTTGGCAGGATAAGTCCTACTTCTGCTGGTGCAGTTTTTAAAGAACTGGATGGTAAAATTCCTTTGATAGTAGATGGTGGGGCTTGTAATTCTGGGTTGGAGAGTACGATAATAAGGGTTGAGGAGGGTGAGGGGAAGGCGCTTTTGCATTTGTTACGAGCTGGACCTGTGGTGAAGGAGGATTTACAGGAGTATGGCAAGGTGGTAAGGCCGAAGAAACTTAGTGAGCGTGCAATGAGGGCTAAAGAGGAGAGGGCAGAAGGAGGAGGTTCTCCTGTGGTTGAGGCCCCTGGGATGCTGGATAGTCATTATGCACCGAGCATTCCATTGTATTTTCATGATAAGCCGGAAGATTTCACTCCTGAGGAGGGTAAGCGTTATGCGTTGTTAAGTTATAGAGGGCAGGTGAGAGATGGATATATGGATTTGTATGACTGGGATGTGGTAGAGGAATTAAGTCCAGGTAAGGGTAAGTTGGCGGAGGCATCAGTAAGGTTATTTCATTTACTGAGGATGCTGGATGAGTCTGGTGTAGATGCGATAGTGGCTGAGCCTGTCGCTGAGACGGGATTAGGTGTGGCTATCAATGACCGGTTGAGGAGGGCTAGTGTAAACCATTAGGTGATTATTTTGTTATGTTGAGGTCTTTGATGACATTGAGCGGGCTGACACTTGTTAGTCGAGTGCTGGGGCTGGTTCGTGATATGATGATAAGTCATTTTCTTGGGGTAGGGTCACGATCTGATGAATGGAATTCTGCTTTTCAGTTGCCTAATTTGTTCCGCAGGGTTTTTGGTGAGGGTGCATTTAATGCTGCATTTATACCTCTTTATTCAGGTAAGCTTGAGGGTAGTGAGGAGAGGGCTTTTAATTACGGGAATAGGGTTGTGTTTTTATTGGCGCTGATATTGGCCGTGTTAGTTGTTGTGCTTTTTGTTTGTCTTAAGCCTATTATGTGGTTGTTGAATTTAGGATTTTCAGCTGATAAGCTTGAAATGACAGTAAGTTTATCACAGGTGACTTTGTCATATTTATTCTTTGTTTGTCTTTTGGCTGCTTTCAGTGCGATACTAAATGCTCATAAGAAGTTTGCTGCGCCTGCTATCTCTTACATATTTTTGAATGTTGTGTTTATAATGGGTCTTAGTTGTGTGATGCCTTTTGTGGAGCGGGATTCAGCTGTATGGGTTTTATCTTGGTCCTTATTGGTTGCTGGTGTTGTTCAGCTTTTGATTGTTATTATTCCTGCGTGGAAGTTAGGTTTTAAGTTGACTCCGCATATACCTAGGATTGATTCTGATATGAAAAAGTTATGGTTGCTGATGATTCCTGGGGTTATCAGCGCTGCGATTCAGCAAGTTAATTTGCTTTTTGGTGGTATGGTGGCTTCGTTTCAAGATGGAGCTAAGACGCTTATATACAATGCGGATAGGATAAATCAGTTGCCTCTTGGTTTGATAGGGATAGCTTTTGGTGTGATATTGTTGCCTGAAATCTCACGTAAAGTTAAGGCTCAGGATATTACTGGTGCGAAGAAGAGTCTTCAGCAAGGAATGCAGATGGCGATGTTACTGGCGTTACCTGCTGCGGTTGGTATTGGGGTTCTTGCTGTGCCTATTATTGATGTTCTTTTTAGATCTGGAGAATTTAAATTTGTTGATTCTCTTATGACAGGAAAAGCGTTGCTTGCTTTTGTGATTGGTTGTCCAGCATATATTATGATTAGAGTTGTTCAGCCTGGGTATTTTGCTCGAGAGGATACGAGGACTCCGATGCGTTATACTTTTGTAGCGGCTGGGGTGAATATAATTTTATGTCTGACTGCTTGGCTGACAATGGGGAATGGTCTGGCTAAATTGACTGAGTGGACAGGTGTAGATTTTTGTTTTATGTCGCCTTATGACGACGGAAATTCATTGTTTTTGGGGTGTGCAGCTGCAACCACTGTAGCTGGTTGGTTAAATGTGATACTTTTAATTAATGGGCTTAGGGGGAAGGGATATATCAGTTTGAATAGGGAATTTTGGATAAAGCTTGTTAAGATGTTGATGGCTAGTTTGGTTATGGGGGTGGTGATATGGTTGGCTATGGATGTGCTAAGAACTGAGTTGTTTGAGGGCTGGAGGGTGGTGCGAGCTGTGGTGTTAGGGCTCATTGTTAGTACTGGTATGGTGAGTTATTTCTTGGTGGCGCATCTGATAGGTGCTGCTAATTTGAATGAACTGAAAGCTAATTTTAAGCGCTAGATCATTATATTTGATGTTAACATTGGTTGAATCGATTATGTGAATAGAGTGACTTGACTATACTGGTGGTATGATGAATCGATTGATGATGTTGTTGGTATGGCTTGGGTCTTTTTGGTCTATGAGTTGTTCAGTAGATGCTGTGAGTGAGGAAGATGGCAGGAAGGTTGAGTTAAGCCCTATTCCTATAGTTTATTCTCCGAGGTATAAGATTAGTGTCTTTGGTTTGGAGAAGCTTCATCCATTTGATATAGCTAAGTATGATAAGATCTATGCAGGATTAAAGAAAGATGGTTATGTGAGTGAAGAAAGTGTGGTTGATCCTGCTGAGGTGACTCGTGATCAGATGTTGCTCATACATTCTGAGGTGTATTTGGATAGTTTGAAGAAGACGGATAAGGTGGCGCAGTATTTGGAGGCACCTCAGTTAAAGATTATACCTGACCGGTTACTGGACAAGATGCTTGTGAGTCGTTTTAGAAAGTCCTCTGGTGGCACTATAGAGGCAGCGAGGCTTGCACTTAAATCAGATTCAAAAATGGCGATTAATTTGGGTGGTGGTTTTCATCATGCTAAGCCTAATAGTGGTGAGGGTTTTTGTATTATTGCTGATGTACCTATTGCGATAAAGGTTCTTCAGAAAGAGAAGTTAATAAGGCGTGCTTTGGTTATAGATACGGATATTCATCAGGGTAATGGTACGGTGGTCTGTTTAGAAGATGATCCTCTGGCTTATACTTTTTCGATGCATGAAGGGGGAATTTATCCTATGCCTAAGGAAGATGGTGATGAGGATGTTGAATTACCTGAGGGGGTAACTGATGATCAGTATTTGAAGGTTTTGGCAAGTAAGTTAGACGGTGTGTTTTTGAAGTCTAAACCTGATATAGTTTTTCATGTGGCGGGTTGTGATGCATTGAAGGGTGATCCGCTTGCGTCTGGGCAGATGAGTCAT
>CALGZA010000114.1 GCA_937934595.1 uncultured Verrucomicrobiales bacterium
AGTCGACTTTAAATAAGCCGTAAGCAGCCGATTATGCTGAACAATATCAGCATCCGCTAGCCCACAGCGCTCTACTAATAACAAAGCAAGCTGGCATTGGAAAGTAACCGAATGATAACTCCCATAGCCCGGTCCACGCAGTGGCCCATTCGGATATTTCTCGAGCTCCACTCTGTCCACCCCTGCCGCCCAGAGGCCTGCCGTGTCTCTGTAACTATAGAGTTGCTTAGACAACCGCTCTATCACACTCACCACACTACTATCACTAGTCAGTAAATAATATTCACATAAAGTAATCAACTGAAAACCAAGATACCAATTTGCATTAGCATGAGCAGACGCATTATATAATACCCCTTTCTCAGTCACAAAATGCGCTAATGCCCTCGCGTCACCAGTAGCTAATAAAGCCAACAACTCCGTCCTAAGCTTCCCCTTATGTTGTGTATTCAATACATAATCAATCGCTTCACTTACTATCCTATTACACTTCGCACAGTTAACCGGAGCAGTAGCACTCCAAGACCCCTTAGCAGCAACTACCAATGAAACTACCCGGCCGCTACTAAGCCTTATAGCTACACTGCCACCACCATTCCTAGACTCTATCTCATCCAGAAATTCTCCAAAAACATACTCTCTATCAAACGTCCTAGCCCCTAAATTATTAATCTCAGACACCGTCTCACCCACATTCAGTTTCCCCGCCGCAGGAGAGCCAGGATAAACCCTAATAATGGTCTGATTAGAATTGACCTCAAATCCAAACACCCCCCAATACCGGTCTCCAAAAGCACCAAATGCATTTCCCGCTGAGCCCAGCACAAATATAATTGCTACTAATAACCTGATATAAATACAAATCGTATTGTTCTTCATAATCTTGAATATTTATTTTGGCGTATTAGAACACCTTACACCTGCCTAACAAATTAAACTAGGTCATAACCTTATAATCTAATTAAATCATTAGCGATTAAGCATATAATCGATAAAAAAACTACAACACAATGATAAAATCAACAATATATAGCATCTCACATTAAAAAAATTAAAATATCCTCCCTTAACAGCTCCATAGTAAAACAAGAGCCAGTGCCTTACTTACTAATTTTGCTCGCCCGTGCCAAAAAAATCAAATCCTTAAAACCACTATGAATTCAGAATAACTTTGAAGATGATACCCTCCTAAAGCGTGAAGCCTCTATCCTAAATAAGGCAGCTCTATTCCCCTAGGGCATAAACTATCCCAGCATAATAATGCCTGAGAACGTTTTTGTTCCAATACATAAAATGATTATGTCCTAACGATGAATAAAAAACACGCCCCTTCTCGTGATCCTTCACCCAGCTTACACCAAAATCATTATCCTTACGCTTTATACCTCTCTTAGGCTTCATACTAGCCTCTGGATCTAACCTCAAAAGCATAGTCACCTTATCAGAATCATAAGGGTCTTTCAGTTGGTAGATCTCCTCCTTGAACCGCAACTCCCCTTTACCATCAGGAATCACACCCCTCAATAAAGCATGCCCCTTATTCTTTTCATCCGCCTTCACTGATACCTCCATATTTGAAGACCAAGGATGCCCATCAAAATAACCTCCTATCATAGCACCATACTCAGGCCACTCATAAAAAGTATCCGTCGCTGAATGAATCCCCACAAACCCCTTGCCATCAGCGATAAACTTCATAAAATTGGCTTTCCTCATCAGCTCCACCTCAGTAGCTGTCTTCTTCTCCAAATCAGTCATCCCTTTTAACTCCTTCTTTGAAGGAGAAAAAACATTCATCGTCGTATTCAAAAAACATATCGCATCAAAATTCTGAATATTTGACTCATCAAAATTCACCAAATCATCACTTATAACAACATCAAACGCACCTGAAACCTCACCCATCATCTTCAAAGCCTTCTTCCCTGTCCCTATCGAACGATGCCTAAAACCATTCGTCCTAGAGAAAACTAACAACTTCTTACGCTTCCCATCAGGCTTGCTAGCATAATCAGGTGATTTCAAATTAGCCAACTTCAGCCCCTGTTCTATTTTTTGCTCTACAGTCACCTCCGCCTTACTCTCCTTATCCGTCTTTGCAGAAGCCATATAGAGCCCAAAAACACCAAATAATGCAACACCAGATAGTATAAGCGGTTTAAAATTCATAAAACAAACCTACACAAAAAAACGTCCCAGGCAAATCAATACCTGAGACGTTAACAAAAATGATCTACACCCAACTCACTAATGAGAACGGCAGAACTCCTCAAATCGTGTAAGCCCTTCGTTCAAAACATCAAGCGTCGTACAGTAACTCAAACGTATACTATTATCATTGCCAAAAGCTATCCCAGGAACAGCAGCCACTCGGTATCGTGTCAGCAACTTATCACAAAGATTCACTGACTTTATCCCTAACTCAGTTGTATTCACTAAAAAGTAAAATGCCCCCTCAGGCTCAGTCACAGATATATTAGGTATAGACTGAAGCTTATTTAACATAAACTGACGGCGCATATCATACTCAGCCTTCAAATCCTCAACAAAAGAATTTTCCTCAGTTAATGCAGCAAGCGCTCCATACTGAGCAAAAGAACACGCATTTGAAGCAGTGTGACCCTGCATTGATGATATAGCCTCTGCTAGTGCCTTAGGCGCCGCTATGTAACCCAAACGCCATCCAGTCATAGAATAAGCCTTCGAGAACCCACCCACTGTGATTGTAAGATCATACAGCTCCTTACTAAGTGAAGCTATGCTTACATGCTTCACATCACCATAAACAAGCTTCTCATAGATCTCATCAGATAATATTAAAATATCCTCATATAAAGCAACCTCACCAAGAGCCCTAAGCTCATCAGCTGTGTATACTGCACCTGTAGGATTCCCCGGAGAATTAAGAATAATCATCTTAGTAAGACCAGTCATATTCTCCTCAAACTGCTCAGGTGTAATCTTCCAGTTATTCTCCTCAGTTGTCTCAACTAGAACAGGAACTCCACCAGCTATCCGCACCATCTCAGGGTAAGAAAGCCAATACGGTGAAGGAATAATAACCTCATCACCCTCCTCAACAACTGCCATAATAGCACTCATACATGAATGCTTAGCACCATTCCCTACCACAATCTGACGCGGCTCATAATCAATCCCATTCTCAACCTTAAGCTTATTCGCTAAAGCCTCCCTTAACTCAGGTATACCCGCAGCCGGTGTATACTTTGTCTTACCTTCCTGGAGCGCCTTAATGGCTGCATCCTTGATGAAATCTGGAGTATCCATTTCTGGCTCACCTCCAGCTAATCCATAGATTTCTTCTCCCCTAGACTTCATGGCTTTCGCCTGATTCGTGATGTTAAGAGTAAGTGACGGAGTGACGCTTGTAATGCGTGATGATATACTTTCCATGAGAATGATCGCGTTATATGTTCAATTAAAGTTTTTAAATAATGACCCGCAGAAGGGACAATTCAAACATGTCGAGTAACCAAAATGAACCTCCCCCTGAAGTCGACTTCTTCTTAACCAATAGCCAATATCTTGCAAGATAAATGAAACCCAAGCAGAAGAAATTCTCAACCTCTCAAGCCACAACAAACCATTACGATTCTATCTATAACGCTAGCCTCGCTCGCGCAGTCACCCACTTACCCTTCTTCACCACTGCCCCAAATTCCAAACCAGAATCCTCCCCCCACTGCCTTGTCACATCCCACTGATCTGCCAATATCCCAGATACCACCAAATCCCCACCCACCTTCATCGACTTCACAATAGTTGGAAAAGCCTCCTGCAAAATAGTAGAAAACATATTCGCTACAACCACATCCCACTGCCTCTCAGGCTCCCACTTCAAAACATCCTGCTCAGCCACTACTACACAATCCACCCTATTCAAAACCAGATTCTGACCAGATACGCGAACCGCCTGCGGGTCATAATCATGCGCCTCACACGTCTCCGCACCAAGCATCCGCGCAGCAATAGCAAGCACAGCTGTCCCACAACCCAAATCCAACATATGCCACCCAACATCACCTTCACCCTCCTTCTCTCGCGATATATCTACCAAAAAACGCAGACAAGTCGACGTCGTAGCATGATCACCAGTTCCAAAAGCCATCTCAGCAGGTATCTGAATCACCTTCTTGCCTGGATTCTCATCTCGTAACTCATCAGCCTCCTCCTGCTCGCGAACACCAGTCACCAATATCGCATCTCTTATCTTTAAAGGAGGACGCTCCACAGCACTTAATGCCACCCAGTTCTGATTCTTCACCTCCCTCACCGTCCCGCCAAACTGCTCCTGTATCAACTCAGCATCCCTCTCCGTCTCACAATACACCTCCACCCTGACACTCTTCCCTCCCTTAATCTCAGTAATCACACTCTGATCATTCCCATAAAACCTCTCCTCCCAAGCATCTATCCACTTTATTGATGATAATTTTGACCAATGATACATAATAATTTTCTTCTACGATTAAGCTCCCCGATGAGTCGCCTGATTCGGGTTCACCCTCTCATCAGACCTCCTCCGGTTTAATTTAAATTGTTTCCCTCTCTTAGACAACTTCACCTGCTCCTTCACCTCACCATCCCCCAGCTTACGATGCACCCAGATACTCTGAACCATACCCAGCATAAACATACACATCACCACAAACGTACCAGAATAACTAATAAACGGCAAAGGTATACCCGTAACAGGCATCAACAACACACACATCGCTATATTCTCAAAAATATGCGCAAAAAATAAACCCACTATCGCCCCACATATAATCTGACCAGACATATCCCTACTATAATAAGCTATAAAAATACACTGAATCAGCAACAAACTAAAACCCAGCACCAACATCAAACTACCACGAAATCCCTGCTCCTCAGCAAACACCCCAAACACATAATCATTATGTGCCGTCTTCTTCGGTATATAACCCATAGCATGCAATGACCGCTTAGAAGCATCTGCCTTATAACCCACACCCTTATACCCAGACTTACCCACCGCCATCGAAACATAATGCGGACCATAAGCATCACCAGAAATATCTACCTTTCGTCCATTGAGCATATCTAAATAAATCTCTATCCGGTTCGCACCCCTGCTCGAAAAAGTCGGCAAAATCACATAAAATAAAATCGGCATAATCGCAGCACCCACCAAAGAAATCACCGACAAATACCGAAAAGGAACACCCCCCACCAGCATCACTATCGCCGTAACTGGCAACCACACTATCGCTGAACCCAAATCACCCATAACCGCCACTAAACCAAAAGGAATTAACGCCAAAACACCAATCGCAGAAACCTTAGCCCACGGTAAACCCAACAACGGATGCCACTTCGCCAAATCCTGCAAAACCCACGCCATCATTATAAAACCAGCAACAATTGCAAACTGAGCAGGCTGAAAACTCAAGCCACCTACCTCAAGCTGATGAACGCTATTACCATACTTCATCGCTATCACCATCAACACAATACCAGCTACATACATCGGAGCTGCCAAATACTTGATCCACCTATAATCAATCAAAGCAGTAGTGAAATACACCACAGCTCCTAAAAATATCCACTGCACCTGCCGAGAAGCTATCGCCTCCCCTCCACCTGGTAAATGACGAGCCGCACTCTCAATCGTAAACACCCCAACTATAAGTAGGGCAAACATGCAGCCAGTCAAAAGCCAACTCATGCCCAGAAACTTCTTCAGCAGAGGAGTCATGAAAGAACCTTAAACTCTAAAAAATAATACAAAACACTCAATGCTACCATCAAGCCTCATCATAATGAACTAACTCAGTCTTCCTCAAAAGACGTGCACTCTTGCGCCCCTCTTTAGTCCTATTCAGACCACCATACACAACCTTAACCTCAGCACCTACACCCACTCGGCTATAAAGATCAATTACATCCTTAGACTTCATACGGATACACCCAAAGCTAGCAGGCCTGCCTATCTTATGCTCAGCAGGCGTACCATGTATGTAAATAAATCTCCTGTAAGTATTACTATTACGATACTCCTTACCCTTCAGCCACATAATGCGAGTCACTATAGGATCTCTTCCCCGCTTGTTAGGCTTCAGAATTTCACCCGTCTTCTTCCGGCTTTTAAAAACTGTCCCACTCCGTGAACCACCACCTATCTTCTTCGCAATAACCATCTTACCAAGTGGCGTCTTCTTGCTATTACGGGTATTCCCCACTCCAAACTTAGATGTAGACACCTTATAAGCCTTCACAGCTTTACCATTCTTAGTGAGAAGCATAGTCTGATCCTTCACACTAACTATCATCTTACTCTTCGTATCCACCGACGGCGAGCTACCACAACTCGAAAGCGTAAAAACAGAAACTATCGCTAAAAAAGTAAACTTGAGGAATGAAATTAAAATTTTTGTATTCATAAAATGTTTAATATATATTTATTTACCAGAATCTATACTTTCTTCAACACTATTCTTAGAAAGACCAACAAACATCCGCTTAAGTGAAGGAACAGATGTGAAGAAAAAACCAATCGGGAAAGGAGTCAACAAAATCGCCGTCGCATAATTCGCATCCATATAATTACTCAGCACAACAACCAAGAAAAATACGCCAAATATAAACTCAATAAAAGGATTCAAAGACTTCATCGCCTTATACTTACTCTTCTTCCAGCCAGCAGCCTTCTCACCAGACTTAGCTTCACCCTTCCCTATCCCATACTTCGGCGTGCGCACAAAACCACTCTCATGATTAAACAAAGCCTCCAATACAGCCTTCGCATTATTCACACTCATCCCTATCCCAACCGCTATCAATATAGGTAAATAAATAATCTCCTTTAACCAACCCTTCGGATGCAACGCCTTCTGTGCCGTCAGATAAAACAAAGCAACAGAAACAGATCCAAAGAAAAAAACCGGAATATTTATAAAATACTCCAACATCGGATTCTCATTAATCAACGGAATATGCGTCAACTGCTTCGGATAAATCAAAAAACACAACGCAATCAACGCCAAATAAGCAAAATTAG
Organism: uncultured Verrucomicrobiales bacterium; assembly: GCA_937934595.1. Classification (GTDB taxonomy): domain Bacteria; phylum Verrucomicrobiota; class Verrucomicrobiia; order Verrucomicrobiales; family Akkermansiaceae; genus Rubritalea. Next base: position 7,046 of record CALGZA010000114.1, read on the forward strand.
ACGTCAAATGAGCCGTAGCCTCCATCTTAGCCTTCAAAGGAGCATCACTCTTCCAGATATTCTTCAAACACTTCTTACAACACTGAATCGAGCCCTTCGTCCAACGGTGCTGCTGACTCTTAAACCCATCCATATCAACTGGTAACTCAGCAGGACTCTCCACATCCTTCAGAAAAATAAAATTCCAACCCTTCAACTGCGCACGGTAACTCAAATCCATATCCTCAGTCAAAGTATCATGCTCCCACCCACCAGCATCTGCTATGCATGACTTGCGCCACATCCCACCAGTACCATTAAAAGTAAAAAAACGCCCAGACCTATTTCTAGCAGTCTGCTCCAACTCCAAATGCCCATCCAAAAACATCGCCTGAACCCTAGTCAAAACATTGAAATTCCTATTCAAATGACCCCAACGGGTCTGTATCATACCCACCTTATCATCAGTGAAATAATGGATCGTCTTCTGCAAAACATCAGCATTAGGAACAAAATCAGCATCCAATATAAACAAAAAATCACCCTTAGCCGTCTTAATCCCATTCTCAAGCGCACCAGCCTTAAAACCAGTTCGGTCAGTCCGGTGAACATACTGCGCATCATAACCACGTGAAATCAAATCCTCAACCTGATTACGACATATCTCCTGAGTCTCATCAGTAGAATCATCCAATACCTGAATATGCAACCTATCCTTCGGATAATCAATTTCAGCAACCTTCTGAATCAAACGCTCAGCCACATGTAACTCATTAAACACTGGCAACTGCATCGTAATCACAGGCAAATCATCAAAATGCCCCTTAGCAACAGGAACATCATCCTTATGCTTCAAATACAAATAAATAATCGTAAGCCTATGCACCCCATAACCTGCAAGACACACAAGCATAATGAAATAAAATATATAAATGAACCACTGCATGATAATATAAGTTAAATGATAAACCTCCTTAAATAAACCACTTACCAAAGAAGTTGCCAGCTAATGTCCCAGTAACGCATATTAGTCAAGCCTTAAACCAACAACACTTTATACAACATATTTAATAATAAACTAACATAAACTAATAAAAACTAAACCCTACTCCACATCACACATCCCCCATCACACAACGCATAATCCGATCCGCAACCTCCTCTGCACAAGTTACAACCTCATGCCTCCCCCTCGTCACAAACAACGGACGCTCACCCTCCGCCACATCATCACGACCATGTGACCCCTTAACCAAACTAGCATCCAAAGGAATCACCTCCAACATCGCCCTAAAACCCAACTTCTTCTTCAACAAAAACTTAGCAATCCTCAACTTCGGGAACTTCAACTCAGGATCCAAAAACAACTCAACAGGATCATAACCCACCTTACGGTGAATATCCACACAACGCGCAAAATCAGGCGCCACAACATCATCCTCCCAGTAATAATACGTAAACCATGCATTCGGATCAGATACCACCACCAAGTCACCAGCCCTCTCCGCAGAATATCCACCAGGTGCACTCCTAACCTCATCCACCCCACTCACACCCTCCAAAAACTCCCTCACCTCACCCACCAATGAAACATCATTAACATAAACATGGGCCACCTGATGATCCGCCACCGCAAAAACCCTACTAGCACCACAATCCAGCATCTCCAACCCAAGCTCATCCTTCACCGTAATCCACCCCTTCTCACGGAACAACCTATTCAAATGAACCGGCTGATCCACAGCACTTATCCCATACTCAGATAACAACACCACCTCCACACCCCTCTCATCATAAAAATCCAACAACTCACCCACCAAAGCATCCACCCTCAACAACTCACCAGAAACCCTCTCATCCCCCAAATCAGGACCATACTGCTGCAAGCAATAATCCAAATGTGGCAAATAAACTAAACTCAACGTCGGCTCCTTCTCTCGCTCTACCCACCTCGCCGAATCCGCTATCCACTGACTAGAAGCTATCCCAGCATTAGGCCCCCAAAAACTAGGAAAAGGAAAATCTCCCAACTCACCCTTTATCTCCTCCTTCATCCCCATAGGCTGTGAATACACATCAAACACCTTACGACCATTCGCCGGATACGCAGGCCGCGGAGTTATCGTCCAGTCCGCGCTCGAATACATATTATACCACCAAAATAACTTAGCACACGTAAACTCAGGATCTCTCGCACGCAGCACCTCCCATATCTTCTCCCCCTTCACCAAATGATTACTCTGCTTCCAGAACTTCACCTCCGCAGCCTCCCTATCATACCACCCATTCGCCACTATCCCATGCTCCTCCACAGCACGCCCAGTCAGATAAGAAGACTGAGCCGTACATGTCACAGCAGGAAAAGCAGGCTTAAATGAAGACAACTGACCACCACTCACATACTCAGCTATCCTCGGTGTATACTCACCTATAAGACCAGAAGTAAGACCCACCACATCCAGAACTGCTACACGTTTCATCATAAACAAACTAATAAATCCCCAACACCCAAAACACCAGAAATTACTACAAAGAACTAACCCAAAAACAAAAAAACTATAAAAAACAAACACCACACCAACATCCCCTTCTCCCTCCAGCCAAGCCACCCCCTAACTGCACTAACACCCCAAATACACCATACCCACCAACTCCAAATAAACGAAATTACCCTGAACCATTCACAGCACCATCTTCTTCGCCATTGGCTTTGTTATGACCTATATTCAACAACATTTATGCTGAAAAATCAGATTCATCGAAGTACAGAGGCTTAATAGCAAGAGATAGATCTAGCTTTTGCACCAGTGCTGGAGTGAGTTAAAATCTTAAATCAAGAGCTAATTTAGACACTAATAAGGCTACTCTAGCCCCCCCCCTAAGCAATCAACCACCTACACATCAAAACCAGAATGCCACACAAACCAGCCATACAGCCTTGCTATTCAGCAAATAGAAACTCCCTAAAAAACCGAAAGCAAGAACCATCACAATAATTCACAATACCCCCGAAGAATGAAACATAAATCAAAACTACACAACTAACACCCCCCAGAGCCATCCAAAAAGAACTCGCACATCAACCATCATACGGAGCTAACGCCCCGATAGAAAGCTATATTTGGGGTTAGCCATTCTGATCTAATTTTCTTAGCTCTATGCCATCACCGTTTTTCCATTCAATTAGTCCATTAGCACTTCGCCCCATCACTATTGCTGCTGCTGTCGAAGGACTGCTAAATACATAATTCTTAGCAAATATTAACTTACCTTCTTTCTCGATGATTATTCCTTCACCCTGTAAACTTTCCCTTAGCTTTATAGTGCTTACGGGTGTAGACGGCACAGTCGACACTGCCACTTCCGAACCCTCCAATACTACACAGCCTTCTGAAGTTATAATAGATCGTCCATTTGCACCACGTGCCGAATTAATATACAGTATACTTGAAGCATCATTCTCAATTCGCTCTGCAGTCACAAAAGGCTCAAAAACTTTATACCCCATAACATTGATCAAAATCCTAATATAATCAATGAACTCTTCCATCTCGGCTTCATCTGATTCTGAAATTGAGCTTTTTGTAGGAGTATTACCGTTCTGAAGCTCAAATCGATCCGTGTCTTTAGCTATTTCATATAAGCGAGACTCAAGATATTTAATGTGGGCTTTATTTAAATTCTCATCTTTGCTCAAAAACACCACAGCTTCATTCCAAAACTCCTTATTCGACACGTGATCATTAAGCCGTATTACGGCATTTTCAGCCTCTCCAATATAAACCCTAGCTTTACCTTCGCCATCGGCTCGGCCAAACAATAGGTATACCGCAGTTGCTTTAAGATCTTCGCGAGAACCAGAATCTTTTATTGAGCTTCGAGGTAAACGATATGCTTTACCTGCCCAATTTGATAATTCGCATACCATTCTTCCTTCTGGATCACCATCCAATAGAAATAATTTGATGGTTTTTGCGTGTTTACGATTCATCTCTTTAGGCTAGATTCTATGGCTGAAGCTCATCCTGAGCCAAGACTTATTGAAAAAAAGCAATAAACTTAGAGTTTCCGTGGGCTATCTCTCTGACGCAAGGTCGAAGAGACCTAACCGACATAACAAAAATACCTAAATTCATCTTGAAAATACCTTACTACATCGGTCTAGACATACACAAGGAATAAACCAACGGATTCTTAATGCTCACTATCGTAAGAAAGCACTAAAACAGCCTAAAGGAAACCAAGTCTGACACATTGAAACCGTCGTTCTACTATACCTACATAAATCACACAATTACCCCAGAGCCCCAAGCCAAAACCGTATAGCAGCTAGTGTGGGGAGGGTGATGGTTAGCACCCGTTACCTACCCAATTCGCTATTTTTTTTAGAATAGTTGATAAGCAGCTAGCCCAGCTGCAATAGGCATGGCTACAAAAGCAAAAATCATAATGAGGCAAGCACCTCCTTGTTCTTTCATCTCTGACACTTTGGATGCTCAGATAACTGAGTTCTACAATGAGGACAGATGTTGGCATCTTTATGTACCTCTCCCTTACATTCTGGACATGATTTGATACCTACTTTGATGACTAAACCTGATTGTTTCCTATTCATAATTTATTAGGTTGATGACTATTTATCAGCAGAATCTCTATTAGATAAAGAAAATCCCACTATTGAAGAGGCTAAAACTATCGAAACCGGAAGCATTAACTCTTTCTCATTCTGACCACGGTTTACCACTCCAACAATGAATAGCCAAGTTGATAATATCATGAACACTGTGCAGATAATTTTTGAGTGAGGCATAGCTGTTTTAAAGCAGATTCAAACCATGCGGAGCTATCGCCCCGATAGAAAGCTATCTCTGGAGTTCGGCATTTTGTTTGGTTTCATTGGATTTGAAGAAATGAGCTTAACGGAAACTTTGGTCTTCCTAATGCTTGGGCTAGCTAGAAAACCACATATGATCAGCACAACAACAGCGCCAATATAAGGAACTAAAAGCAGTAATGTCATCCATGGGGAGTCACCATACTCTCTAAATCTTCTAACAGTAACAGCAATAGCTGACCATATAGCCAATCCTGCAACAAGAAGAAGAGTTGTAAATATAAACCAATTCGCACCTGATTCATCATAGCGAGATGCCATTGCAAAAATCAGGGCTAACTGAGCAACTATAACACTAATCAGTGTTATAGCCCACCAATCAACCCTATCTGATTTACCTCTGAATGTGAGTAAACTTGTCATTTTTAGCCGAACGTATAGGCACAGCCGATTCCTAACCTTAGAAACCTATAAGCTATGCTTTTGTTAAAGCCTACATCTAAAAGAACAAACTTGTCAAACGAGGACGTGGTTAGGAATTGGTCTGATGCCCCCTTGTTATGCAAAGGCGGTTAAGATACTGAGCATATATACTTCGACTTAAACTCTAAATCATCAGATCCAATATCCTGATAATAGAAGAATCCTGCAAACCCCATTTTTGGATCATACCAAGCTGACACAAACATTATATGATGACCTTCATGACTATAAACTCTGGAGCATTCAAAAACTGGTCCAATCCCTGCAAACTTGCCAAACTCTATATCTGATGAATATGCCTTCTCACATTCATTGTGCCATAAATATTTACTCTTTAAATTCGATTGGCACTTAAGTCTAAAATTATTAGTAAAAACCTCTGATGAATCATACTCTTCCCAAAATTTATTTATTAGTGGCACCGGACATTTAAGCTTAACACCTGCTCTAGATCTTGACCCCATTCGATTTTCGTTAAACTGATAGGCTTGCTCACAGATGAATACAACATCTGATTTTTCTGATACACAATGATCATCTAAACATCGCGAAAGAATCTCATACTCGATCATATTTAGCATATCAAGGTAGGAACGCCAGTTGCCTGACGTCCCCCTCGCAGATCCCTACGTGCGGTTTTCCCGCATAAGGCTCCTCTGGGTTACGTGTAGGATAGAACATCTGTTGTGTCTGGCGTTTG
>CALGZA010000115.1 GCA_937934595.1 uncultured Verrucomicrobiales bacterium
TTTTTGAAGTGCACAACAATATATCAAGATTAGCTTCGTTATTCGTCAGTTGTATAGTGCACTATACGCTTTCCTCTTGCCTTGCTACTCTTGCTATCTTGTTGTGCTATCAATCCATTCTAACCGTTCAAATGGTATTAGTTGTTTTCTTTTTTGGTTTTGGTTGATTTTTTATATGAATGAGGGTGTTTGAGTTTGGTGGCATCTAGTGGGGCATTGGGTGTAGTGATTTTTTTTCGGACTTTGGCGACCTCTTCAGGTGTGATTTTTGATGCGTTGTTTGCCCATGTTGGGTTGGTTCTGATGAAGGTTAGTATGTTGGCGATGTCTTCATTACTGAGTCTGGCGTTGTTTGGCATGGGTATTCCGTCGTAGAGCTTGCCTCTGACTTTTATGGGGCCGGTAAGTCCTTGGAGTATTATTTTTATGAGAGTGTCTTTGTCACCGCTGACCCACTCGGACTTGGCTAAGGGGGGGAATGTGAGGTTGCCCTCGCCGTTTTGCTGGTGGCATGCCATGCAGTTTGCTTGGTAGAGTTGTTTTTGTTTTAATGTTGATGGGATTTGTTTGGTGTTTTTGTCTGGGTTGATTTCTGATGGGTTTAGTGGTGTGGCTTTGATTTCAGGTGTTGGAGGTTTGCCGTTTTCGTGGTTGAGGGTGCTTAGGAATTCTATGATGTCGCGAGCTTCTCTGAGTGTGAGCTTGTCTTTCATGGATGGCATGGCTGACTTGGCGAATATGAGATTTTTGTAATCGTCGTGTGAGATGAGGCGTGGTTTGTTGGCTACTTGGACGATGATTCCGTTAGGCCGGTATGCTATTAGTTTTCCTGTGATTTGTCCTTTTTCAAATATGGCTGTGACTGTGCCGAAGCCTTCAGCGATGGAAGCATTAGGCAATATGAGGGCTTCGAGGAGGTCTTTGCGGTGGTGTTGGAGACGCATGGCTATGCCTGCGAGGTTTGGCCCTGCATTGCCTCCGCCGTCGTGAACGGTTCGGTAGTGGTAGTTGTGGCATTTGGCACATTGAGCGGCTCCTTGGTTCAGGAATATTTGTTCGCCTGATTTAGCGTTTCCGCCGTGAAGGCTTGGTAGCCATTTGTTGAGCGGGTTGGCTGGGTTGAGTTTTTTGTGGTAGTTGTTTAAGGCTGATTTGACAGATGGGTCATTTGATGCGCTTGCTGCTTCGATGATTTCGATAGCGGCGAGGTGTTCTTTAGATTTGTCTGTTAGGTTGTTTATAGCCTGAGCGAGGTGTTTGTTTGAGGTTTGGTTTTTGATGTTTTTAAATAGCAACCAGCTTTGTTGTTGGACTATGGCTTCTGGTCTTTTGGTTGCTTTTAATAAGATTTCGGTGGTGTTAGCGGATTTTGGGGCGTGGGTGGTTATGATTTTAATAGCGGTGAGGGCTAATGATGGGTCTTTATGGTTTACAAGCTTTAAGGCTTCTGTAGTGCCTGCTGTAATGGATTTAGATGTTAGGAAGTTAAGGGCTTGGTTTCTGATTGAGGGTGCTAGGTTTTCATTTTGGGTTATGGATATGAGCTGAGGTGTATCCATGGCAGTGATTTCAAGCTGGTGGGTCTTTGCGAGTTGGAATGCTTTGGTGACTACGAGCTGGTCGCTGTTTAGAAGTGATTCGAATTCTGACTTGAGTGTTTCTTTGAGTATTTTCAGTTCGTTGTTGGGTCTTTTTATAGGTGCGTGTTTGCCTATGCTGTGGTCTATTGTAGATGGTGTTAACCATGTTCCTAGTAGGCGAAGCGCTTCTGATCTTAATGATGTGTGATGTTGTTTATTGGTGGCAAAGTTACAGAGGCGCTGGATGTTTTTGGCGCCTCCGCAGCGGTAGGCTGAGTGGATGATTCTGTGTTGCATCATGGGTGGGAGTGTGAGACTTTTTTTGTCTAATAATTTTGCTATTGATGGCTGGAGCTTTATTAATTGTTGGTCATGGATGGCACGGATGGCTGCGTGGAATACCTGTGTGCTTTTGTCGGTTAGTGAGTGTATTAGTGCTGGGCTTTTTAGTTTTCTGAGGGCGAGGACGGTGGCTAGTCTTACTTTTTCGTTGGGATGTTTTTGGGTGTTAGTTAGGTCTTTTGAGGTGGCTAGGAGTGCTTGAACACCTGCATGACGGTTGTGAGCGTTTGCTGGTGAAGTAATGATATAATTTAGGGTTTCTTGGAGCAGGTTGATGCCTTTGTGGCGTCCTATACTGAGTGCGGCGTGGAATTGTACTCGAGGGTTTTTGTCTTTGAGTCCGTTGGCGAGTGTTTTAGTTAGGTTTTTGTGTGGTGCTGCTTCAGCAAGTGACTTCATGATTTGGGTGCGCACTTCATGGTGATTATCTTGGTGCCATTTGATGAGTTCTGCAGTGGCTAGTGAGTCTTGATTTTTTCTGGCAAGCATGCCGAGTCCCCAGATGCCGTGGAGTCTGTTGAGGAGGGAGTTTTCTGGAGCAAGTGCTGTGGTGAATATGGATATGGCTTCAGGTTTTTCGGCGATTGCGAACTGTGCGCGGAGTCTGACACGCATGTCTGGGTGCTGTAGAAGTGTCGCTAGTGTATGGGTGGGGAGGTTTTGGATGCCGTTGTGGATGAGGTGTTTTACTTCTTTGACTTTGTTCTTGAGGGTGGGGGTGTCTGGGGTGATTTTATAGATTCTTCCTTTTTGATGTGTGGCCCAGCCGCCTATGAAGTCTGCTACATAGAGGCTGCCATCATATCCGTATTCTACATCTGTAGCGGCTACTCCTGCGTTGAATGTATTTGGCGATACGAATTTCATGCTAGAGCCTTTAGGTTCGATGCCGAAGCTTAGGATGCTGCTCTGAGCTGCGCCGCCACGGTAGTCACAGATGAGGAATTTGCCTGCATAATCTGGATGAGCTCCGACTCCTGGGTCATAAGTGAGGCCGCTGGGGCCAGAGGTGTAGTTGGCGATGGGGGGGATGATGAAGGCTGGTTGTTGTGAGTTTTCAGTTTCCCACATTTTTTCTTCTGACCATTGGTCAATGGGGCGTTCTGTTAGGTCTATTGCATCATAGAAGCTGTGGAGGATTTGGTGGCCCATTCTCCATCCTGAGTCTGCTTGGTCTACGATGTATACTATGCGAGCTTTGTCACCTTGGTCGGAGTTATTGTCTACGGTGATTCCGTTTCCGAATTGGTCAAATGCTATTTCTTTTGGGTTCCGAAGGCCTGTGTGGATGACTTCCATGTTTGAGCCGTCGGGGTCGAATCTGATTATTGCGCCCTGTCCTGGGAGAGCCCATTGTTTACCTTCTTTTGTTTTGATATTTAGGCCGCGGTCTCCGATGGTGGCGTAGAGTCTGCCATCTGGGGCGAATGTGAATCCGTTTAGGTCATGCCCTGAGAATGAGACTCTGGTGCCGAATCCTTCTTGTAGTGATGTTCTTTCATCTGCAACTCCGTCGTTATTTTTGTCTTTGAGTTGCCAGATATGAGGAATGCAGGCGAGGTATGTGGTGCCATTGTAGCTGTATATTCCAGCGGCAGTGCCGTCTAGTGGAGCGTTAAATTTATCTGCGAATATAGTGTGTGAATCAATTTTTCCGTCATTGTTAGAATCAGTTAGTTTGCGGATTTTTTCTGAGTGGTTGGTGTAGTATTCTGGTTTGATTTTATGATAGTATTTTTGGTAGAGAGCAAGTCTGTCAGCGGTGGTTTGGCTAGCCATGTCTTCTTTGATCCAGAATCTGCGCTGGCGGTTGTCATCGATGCCGCGCTCGTTCATGAATCTCCAGGTTTCTGTGATGAAGATATTTCCTTTTTCATCAAGGCTGAGAGCGGTAGGAGATACAATGCCGTGAGATGCGTGGTTACCGATAACGGTGAGTGTAGAATTATGAGGGATTTGGATTTCTGGGATCGTCTTGCTGGATTTGAGATTTTGAGCGTTGGAGTGAGCGATGAGGGCAAGAGAGAGAGAGAGTATGATGGGCTTGGACATGATTGCTGATGGTTATTTGTTAGGTTGTGTGTGGAAGTCTCCTCCGAGGGCGAGGTGAAGATCTATGCGGTTTTGGATTCTGCTATTTCGAAGGTTTATGAGAGCTGCACGGGCGTTGTTAGCTCGTCTTTGGGACTCTAGGATTTCTAGTATTCCTGAGTTTTCTATACCTTCGGAATAGTCTAGTTCAGCTGATTTTTCAGCGAAAGTAGCTTGTTTGCTTTCTTTTATTAGGAATGCTTCTTGTTTTTTTAGTGAAGTGTCGCGATCGATTGCGCCTTCTACTTCACGTAATGCGCGGATGGTTGCGTTTGAGTAGTCATAGATTGCTGCTTTGTTTCTTTCTAGAGCTGCTTGAGCATTTGCTTTACGTTCACCACCGTTATAGATGCTTTGGGAGAGTGCACCTGCGATGCTGACGGCAAGGTAGTGTGGGTTTATGAGGTTGGTTAGTGATGAGTTTGAGGTAGATGCTCTGGATGATAGGTTGATGGATGGGAGGAGACTTTTACGAGAAGCGTCTGCTAGTTTTGCTGAGCGAAAGACGTTTATCTGAGCTTCTAGGAGGTCTGGTCTGCGGGATAGGAGAGTGGCTGGGATGCTTGTGGGGATGGAGTCCTTTAGGTTAGGTAGTTTGTTAGATGTTTTCAGTTCTGCTGAGGGGAAGCGTCCGAGGAGTGCTTCAAGTGATCTGGCTGCGTTGTCTCTCTGAAGTCTGCGGTTTTCGATACTTCTATTTGCTGATGCGACATTGGTTCGGCTGAGCTGGACGGCTATGGCGCGAGTTCCTGGGATGCCTGCTTTGTAGTTACGTTCTACGATGTCTTTATTTTTTTTGAATGAGTTTAGAGTTTGTGTAGCAAGTTCGAGTAGTTGTTCTGCGGTGATGAGGTTGCAGTATGCTTTGGCTGTGTTTGCTGCAAGTGAGAGTCTGGCGTTTCTGAAGTCTTCAATGGATGCATGGTATGATGCGACTGAGGCGTTATTTAGGTCACGGAGTCTGCCCCAGATGTCTGGTTCCCAAGATGCGTTTAGTGATAGTGCGTAGGATTTTCCGATGCTACGAGTATTACTGCCGTTTCCGTTTCTTGATCTGGAGGTTGATGAGGTTACGGATAGAGAAGGAAGAGAGTTTGCTTTAGCACCGATAGTGCCGAGTTTTGATGCGCGAAGTCTTGCTGCGGCGGCATTTAGGTTTGGGTTGTTAGAGATGGCTTCATTGACTAGTTTAGACATGGTCGATGAGTTGAACTCGTTTAGCCATGCGGCAGAGATTTTAGCGTGTTGGTCTTTTGCCGCGGCGCTCCATGATGGTGGTGCGATTATTTTTATTTTTGGGGTGCTATGTGTGGTGACATATTTAGCGCAGCCTGTGAGAACGAGGATAGAGATAAATATGATGCCTGTGATGAAACGATGCGTCATAGTTAGAATTTCATCTATTGGTAGATAATTTCAAGTGTAGATTTGCTAGTTGTAGTTTTGGTATTTTAGGAGTGGGGTTTGAATGGGTTTGTGACTGGAAAAAGTCTTGTGTGAGTTGGAGTGGCGGAATATTTAGAGATTATTGAATATATGATGAATCGCAGAAAATTACTAACGATGGCTGGGCTTAGTATCCCGGGAGTGGCGCTGGGTCAGTCAAAGAAGATAGTTGAATCGGTAAAGGGGAGGACGGCTGAGCTTGGAAGATCTAATAGGATAGGAGTTTCGACTTATTCGTTCTGGGGATTTACCCGTGATGAGTTGCGTCCTATGGGTGCATGTATTGATCATGCGGCGCGCATTGGATTTGATGGGGTGGAGATATTGCAGAGGCAGCTGACGGATACGAGTCAGGGAGCGTTGCAGAAGATAAAGCGGCAGGCTTTTGTGAATGGTTTGGATTTAATGGGGTATTCGACGCATCAGGGTTTTCTGTCACCGGATGCTGAGAAGCGCCAGGCGCAGATGGATCATACGGTAGAGTGTATGGAGCAAGCTTATCGGTTGGGGATACCTACGATGCGAGTGAATTCAGGCAGGTGGGGGACTTCCAAGTCATTCGATGCTTTGATGGCTAACCGTGGTGTGGAGAAACCGGTAGAGGGCTATACTGAGAAAGATGCGTATCAGTGGGTGATTGATGCATATGGGAAGTTGGTGATAGAGGCTGAGAAGCGAGGAGTTATTTTGGGATTAGAAAATCATTGGGGGTTAGGATGCACGCCTGAAGGGGTGAAGAAGGTTGTGGATGGGGTGAAGTCACCATGGCTTCAGGTGACGCTTGATACTGGTAATTTTTTGGAAGATCCTTATGATAGGTTAAAGCAGCTAGCTTCTCAGACTGTTTTATTACAGGCTAAGACTTATCAGGGTGGTGGGAGGTGGTATACGCTGGATCTAGATTATGCGAGGATAGCAAAGATTATGAAGGAGGCCGGGTTTAATGGCTATGTGTCGCTTGAGTTTGAAGGGAAGGCCGACCCTTTGAAGGCGATTCCTGAGGCGCTTAAAGATTTGCGTAAGCATTTTTAAATGAATATCTAGAATGTTCTAGCACAATAGATTCTCTTCGGGTGATGTGTTCAGATGCGAAAAGACGAGAGATGGCATTGATGGTAGTAATTACTAATAGGCCGATCCTATAAAGGATCGGCCACAAAATATTTATTTTTAAAATTGATTATAGAGTTTACTATAATCTCTAGTTTCTTCTTCGTAACAGTAGGGCAAACGAACCGAATCCAAGTAAAGTTATGCTTGAAGGCTCTGGAATGGCTGCTGCTAGAGTTTCATCAATCATGAAATCGGTTAGTTCTCGGTTATTCCACCAGAAACTACTAAAGTCATGACCTCCACCTGGAATAACTTGGAGGGTCATATCTCCTCCGAGAGCATCATACCTGTCCTTGAGTAGTTGGGAGTTATCATTTAGTGGTACAACTGTATCATTATCACCATGAATATAGTGGATTTTAACATCATTAGCCACAAGGCCGGCTAAGCGGTCAATCGGGTTATATAGAGCGCTATTTTGAGTTAGTTCTGAAATAGAAAGCCCATAATGGTTTGCTGCTGTTCCAGCGCCAGGAAAGCTTAACAGATTAGAAACAGGAAAAATGCCACCAATAGCGGCGACTTTAGAGGGATCGTCTGCGGCCCAATTTAGAGCTAATAGTCCGCCTCTACTCCTTACGTGAAAAGAGAATTTTTCAGAGTATCCCTGATTAAAAACAAGTTCGTTGTATAAAGCTGAGTATCCTGCACGTTGGGTGGGATTACCTGAAAGATCACCAGAATAAACTCCAGCTATAGCTATACCTGCGTCTAAATATTCATTAAACATCCAAGCTTCTTCTCCTGCACCTGTCCAACTAGGTAAGCTACCAACTGAGGGTGCATATGATATCCATGGGTTACCTGCGGCAGCATTAGTAGGTTCGATGATAAATGCGGATTGACCGTTTAAAGCAAAGTTAGTCCGTATTTGTGAGTGTGCCAATCCGCTGTTTAGTGCGAGCAGGCAAGGTAATAGTATTTTCATTATAGCAATAGTATATTGATTATAAATTATATACAATCATAGATCGGTATCCTGTGTGAGGGCAAGATACCGATAATGTCACAAATAGATTAGATTATCTTTTGCGCCTGAGTGTGAAGCCAGCGAGCGCTATGAATGAAAGCATAAAGCTAGATGGTTCGGGGATTGGGACCGCTACGACGCTTATATCATCAAGGGCTGGACCATATCCGTTTGTGTCAATCTGAGTTGTGGCTGGTGTGCCTGCTTCAAAGCTCAATCTAGTGGTTATACCAGTTGCTGTGAACTGAAAAACGTGATGGCCATATTCTTGTGTGCCGAAAGGGTTAGCAGTATTAGCCACATTGTAAGCTTGGTTAACCATATTACCAGCCGAAACGAGTCCTGAAGTATTATAGCCATCTGGAGCGGCGGTCCAAAAACTTAGTTCATAGAGCTGACCTATTGAAGTAGCGAATGACTGTTGTAGTCTGGTACCATATTCAATGTGAGTTTGATCAATGGATACTGACCCAGAGCGTGCATTAAAATTTGGTTCTGTTAAGATATTGATGCCGTCACCTGTGCCTCCAGCAACGATGCTCTATTGCGTAATTTTTTTGTGGGAAATTTAGATGAAGTTTCATCTAACAAATACGCACTTTAAAATGCCGCTTTACTAGGAATAGATTCTGCTAGGTTAAATGCCTGCATTTGCTTATCTTTACGATCTAAGGTAAAGTTAATTTACTTAAATAGTATATTATAAATTAAATGCGTATTAAATTTGATTTATGCTGCGAGGGTGAGGAATGTGAGCTCTATCCTTTGTATGTAGCTATGATTCTTTGGTGTTTTTTTCCTGTTTTTTAGTGGTTTTGAGGTATAGCTCGCGGAGCTGCTTGAAGTCGACTTCAG
>CALGZA010000116.1 GCA_937934595.1 uncultured Verrucomicrobiales bacterium
AAGGTTGGCGGCGTTATAAATATACTGTTTATCTGAGGGTAGCGTTGATGAAGCTATAACTTCATATTTTGAATGGATTAGTGACCACTTACCATTGATTTGTTGATAGCCAATGATTTGTTGATCCTTACCGTAAAAATTATAGAGATTAACTGCAGGAGCGACTTCAATGGTGAAATCGTGAGCAAGTGTAGGTTCTAAATTTTCAAATTCCCATACCCATGAATCGTTAGATTTCTTGAAAATGTTAACAGGTTTCTTGATGCGGACCGGCTCAAAATCTATACCCAAACCAGATTTTATGGTGACTTTACCTTTTAGGATAGGCCCGTGCCATACGCCTCCAGTTGATAGGCGATAGCGAAAGAGTGGTGCAGCATCGAAGCTGTCGTCACTGACAAAGCTACCTTTTTGATCATAGTCAGAGCGATACGAGATTTTCAGTTCGATAACGGCCTGAGCTTTTATTTTCATTGTAGAAACCATCCATCCTTGGATGTTTTTGAAGGCTTCATGTGATCGAGCTTTTTCGGTTTGATACGTGTGCTTTAGAGGCTGGTTATTGAGAGTGACCTGATAGTCACGGCAGTAAGAAGGTCCAGTTTGAGGTTTTTTATTTTTCTCTTGGTTGCCAAGGTAATCTGGTTTTTCGATGTCTTCGACAGGGAACCCAAAAGTTACTTTTTGAGTTTTATCGGAATGGTTTTTCATCGTGTAATGCACATGCACATCAGCAGATTTTGGGTTCAAAACTATTTCAAGATCTTCATTCATGATTTGCACGTGTTGCGTGCCTGATGGAATAAATGGTGAGACTGAACCGGTAAATTCTACGCCAGTATGATAACCGCCTCCGTTTGCTAGGACGCATACTGATGCCAGTGCTAAAAAGATGAAAATTCTGATCATGATCAAATAGTGGTAAAGCGCTGTAATACTCTTATTGAGAATAACACAAAAGTTTTGTATGAGTTTAACCCATAATATGCATTTGGATTTCGAGAAATTCGGCCATCTCTTTAAGCACCAGTCTGTCTGTCAATTTTTCAATTTAACGATGGGGTGACATCGTTTTTACCGAAAAATAGGTAATAAGAATTTGTGCTTACTTTTCTAACGCAATGTTTAAAGGTCTAATACATCACATCGGTTCAAGTGCTAACTAGAGGCTAGCTCACGGCACTCGTGTTTGAGGCACACACACACTCTTCGTCATTGAGATAGTTATAACAATTTAATTGTTAGGTTTGTTTGCATGCAAGAGATCTGATGAATTATTAAGCTTATTACTCGATAGAGTAAATTAAGGAGACCATTTTATGGGAATAATTTTGCCGTTTTGGTTGATCTCCACAGTTAAGAGTAATTGTTGATCGAAGCCATCTGGGCCAGTGTTTGGGAAAAATAGGTTACCTAGAGAGTAAATGATGGGTTTTCCTCGATAGTAATGAAGGTCCTGTGGGTAATGGCTATGTGCACCAGCGATTAAATCGACTCCTTGGTCAATAAGCCATCGAGCCGTTAATCGTTGTTCTTCAGTAAGCATAGGCGTGTATTCTTTACCCCAATGAGGGAGGGCGATGATTAAGTCACAGGCTTGATTGGCTTTGGTGATGGCTTTGGAAATGATGCTTTTGTGAGCTGGGTAACTCAGGACGCCGGTGTTGTGCTGAGTAGAAGGGAGATAACTCGTTTCAATCATATTAAACGCGAGAACACCTATTGTGTATTTTCCAATTCTGAATCTTTTGATGTGAGAAACTTTCTTAAGGGGGCCTACCCCCAGTGGAGTTATGTTGGTCTTATTGAGATTAGTGCAGAGCTCGCTTAGTGCCTTAGAGCCGCCATCCCCAGCATGGTTATTGGCTAAGCTAACAGCATCAACCTTCCATTTATTTAGTATACTAAGATTACGTTTCGGCATGTTGAAAAGAAAAGGCTTGGGGTGGGGAGGGTCTCCTTTGAGAGATGATTCGAGGTTCACTATCGACAAGTCCGCATTCTGGATGGTTTCTATGAGAGCTTGAGGTAGTGAAACTGGGTTATGAGTTGCTAGGTTGACGTCACCACCAATGACTATGCGGTGTTTGGGCACGGTTTTTCCTAGCTGATAGAGGTCGTATTTTTTGCGTGAGGAGAGGAGTGAGCCGAGGGTGGTGATTTCTGGGGGGCCTCCGAGATGATGGATTACTAGATCCTCAGAGTTTAGCTGACCAAGTGGAGCTAGGTCTTCCCATAGAGCTGCGACATGGTTGCCAAAATTGATTACATGAAGTGGGCTGCTTGATAGACTGGGGCGAGATGTAGGAGTTTGATTTTTTGCTAAGGGCTCTAGGTGGCGGCAGAATTGTGAGGGATCTCCCCATGGGATCGAGTAGCCATTCAATCTCAGTGCATGGATGATAAAATTGGCGCAGTCATTACCTAGGAGTGTTTCTGGCCCTGACTCCTGACCGAGACAGAGTAAGCCGATGCCAAATATGTAGGGAAGTCCATGTTGTTCAGAAAGTGAGCCAGCTATACCTTCTCGCTCACGTACGCGAATTTCAATGGGCGATGTTAGGGTGATTTGATCTCCCTCGATCACTTCTGCTTCAAGTATTAGGCGTCCTGTTTTAGAGGGGCCTGGTAGATACTTTGACCAAGTATCTACGGCGAGTGCTCTGTCTTCTGTGCGCGCAATTTCATGCCGTTGAAATGATAGTTGAGCACTAGCTGGGCCAGTGAAGCTACGTCCTTTGATAAGATGAGGCATGAGATTATAGGTTTCATGCGTTGGTGCACGCATATACCAGATAACCTCATCTACGGCTTTGGGCCCGCGCAGGATAATATTTTTCAGTTTGTTACAGTGAGCGCGCCATACTCTATCTGTGCTTACTTGGTGGTCTTCAATAGATAATTGCCATGGATTTCTTGCTGCTTGCCACAAGGCGAGCTGCTTTTTCCATAAATTAGTGAATTGATTAACATGAATTCTATTTTTATTTGTTAGAATAAGGCTTTGAAGTGAGCTGGGTGCGGATGATAGTTCGTAGCGTGGAGGTGCCGTGTTTTTAAAGTAATAGCGTTTTGCTAATTCTGACCGATCTTTGGTGTCGTTGAGAAAGGGTTCAAATGAGAGCTCGGCCTGTGGTGATAATAGGGAAAGGCGGAGTGCTTGTTCTGTTAATTCATGAGCTTGAGAAGTCGTCTTTAGCCATGGGCGGGAGATAGCAATGCTGACAGCTTCTACATCTGGGAGAGCAAGGAGAGAGAGCCATCTAGATTGTAATAATGTGTTAGGTTTTTGAATATTGGCGAAGTAGTCAAGATCGATGCTTATTGCTAGAGGGCCTTTTGGTGGGTTCTTGATGAACTGTTGCCAATCTGTGACGTCAAAACGTATTCCTAATTCACCACACTTTCTGGGTGCAGCTTGGGTTTGCCAATCAAGCTGTATCCGAGCTTGTTTTTGTTTTTTCTGGAGGGTTGCTGCATCGAGTTTTTCTCCGGCGATCCAGATAACCTTTGAAAAGGGGCGTGGCATTAAAGGTTCTATCCAGTTAAATGGTTGGATGATTCCTTCCTGGCGCCATTGTCCGATGCGCTTGTTTCGTTCATCATCACTTAGGACGTGGCGTAACTGATGTCTTAAACGATCACTTTCTGGTATGCCTGAAGCATCAGAGTGAGCATCGATTAATACGAGTGTGTATGTTTCTTCTAAATCAAGATGGGTTGCGAAAAATTTGAAGCTGCCAGCATGGCTGTCTTCTATATGAATCGGCAGCGCAAGAGCTGATAAGGATAAGATACTCAGCAGGGTAACGATGAAATATTTAGCGCGCTCCATAGTTCTCAGGCGCTTTAGTGAGAGGGGTGATAAAGGCAATACGCTGGATACATGTGTCTGCAAATTTATCTCCGGGGTATGTGGATAAGATCGTCATACGGAGAGTCTTGAGAGGTTCAGATGTTTTTAGTTTAAAATTTTGAGCTGCACTATCATCAAGGAGGGTAATGTGCTGTTTTATTTTTCCATTGATCAATAGTTCGGCTTTTTTTAGACGGCTATTTGCTTTGAATAATTCATTTCCCCAACTGTAGCCATTGTAAATTTGGATCGCGGTTGCTCTCTGGGGTTTTACAAATTTAATATTTAAGTGCTCTCCAATACCTTGACCTTTGGCTCCCTCTGACCAGACACGGTTATGTTCATCTCCCCATGTCGTAAGGTTGGCGGCGTTATAAATATACTGTTTATCTGAGGGTAGCGTTGATGAAGCTATAACTTCATATTTTGAATGGATTAGTGACCACTTACCATTGATTTGTTGATAGCCAATGATTTGTTGATCCTTACCGTAAAAATT
>CALGZA010000117.1 GCA_937934595.1 uncultured Verrucomicrobiales bacterium
ACCACCTCACTCCTCTCCCCACCATCACCATCATGCAGCTCCCTATACTCTAACAGCGGCACCTCAACATGCAAATCTATCCTATCTAACAATGGCCCAGAAATCCTCTGCCTATATCGATCAATCTGCACAGGCGAACACCGACACTCCCTCTTAGGATCCCCATAATAACCACACGGACACGGATTCAAAGCAGCAACCAACAAACACTGACAAGGAAACGTCAAACTCCCCGCCGCCCGAGAAATCGTAACATGACCATCCTCCAAAGGCTGGCGTAGAACCTCCAAAGTCTGACGCCTAAACTCCGGCAGCTCATCCAAAAACAAAACCCCATGATGCGCCAAACTAACCTCACCAGGACCCGGATTCGTACCACCACCTAACAAACCCGCATCAGAAATAGTATGGTGAGGCGCTCTAAATGGTCGCGTAACCATAAAACCCTTATCACTCAACCTACCCGCTATAGAATGAATCTTAGTAGCCTCTATAGCCTCCTCCTCCGTCATATCAGGCAAAATAGTAGCCATACGCTTCGCTATCATCGACTTACCCGTCCCAGGCGGACCTACCATCAGCATATTATGCCCTCCAGCCGCTGCCACCTCCAAAGCTCGCTTAACCTGGTGCTGACCCTTCACATCAGACAAATCCTCCAGATAAGACCTCTGCGAGCTAAAAAACGCCTTCCTATCCAAATAATAAGGAGCAAAAACCTTCTGCCCAGTCACCAACAACCACGCATCATGTAAATGCTCCATCCCATAAACCTCTATCCCATCTACCACTGCAGCCTCCTCAGCATTCGCAGCAGGAACCACCAACCGCCTACGCCCCCTCCTCCGCGCCTCCAACGCTATAGAAATCACCCCCTTCACAGGCCTCAGCTTACCATCCAGCGCCAGCTCACCCACCAAACAATACTGATCAATATGTGCTATTTCCTCCTCCATCCCAGCAGCCGCAGTCGCTATCGCTATTGGTAAATCAAAACTAGGCCCCTCCTTCTTCAAATCAGCAGGTGCCAAATTAATCGTATTAATACCACCTCCAAACTTCATCGCACTATTAGATATCGCACTCAGCATCCGCTCCAGACTCTCCCGCACCGCAGTATCAGGTAAGCCCACTATACTCATCTTAAACTGATCGCGCTCCGCATGATTCACCTCCACCTCTACCTCCGTTGCCTCCACACCCTGCAGCGCCGCTGAAAAAAATCTTACTAACATGCATACACCCTATCAAGCCCTCACAATCTGGCAACTAATAAGTGTTCAAAAAAACATAACAAAAAAACACCCCCAGAAAAAAACACCTCCCCTCACTAAAACAAAAATCACTCTCATAAAAAATTATACAAATTCTGTCTAGCTCCCACGCCCACAAATGCTAACCTCCCCACATGCAAATCAACTCCGCAGAATTCGAAATAAGCTCAGCAGATCTCCCCAGCTGTCCACCACCATCACTCCCAGAGTTCGCATTCGTAGGCAGATCAAACGTCGGTAAATCATCTCTGATAAACATGCTCGCAGGTCAGAAAAAAAATATCGCTATCGTCTCATCAACTCCAGGTAGAACCAGACTCATCAACTTCTTTAACATCAACAAAAAATGGAAACTAGTTGACCTCCCAGGATACGGATACGCCAAAATATCAAAAACAGACAAAGGCAAATTCCAAGAATTCGTCTCAGACTACCTCATCAACAGAGATTCACTCCGCTGCGTATTCGTTCTAATCGACTCTAAAATCCCCCCACAAGATATCGACCTCCGCTTCACACAATGGCTCATGGAAACACAGATCCCATTCGTCCTCATCTTCACCAAAGCCGATAAAGCGAAACCAGCAATCGTACGCAGAAATCAAGACGCATTCCTACACTCCATGAGCGAATTCTGTGAAGGACTCCCCAAGTTCTTCACATCATCAGCAAAAACACGAGACGGTAGAAAAGAAATACTCAGCTTCATCAACGCCGCAATAACCAACCAATAACCAACCAATGACCCCCCTTACCACACTCCTCCTTCTCGCCACCACCTCCATATCCCTCTCGCAAATCACCCCCCTCATCAAAACATACCTTGGAGACAAACAACGGAACTACTACGGAAACTCCGCCCCCACTAAACTAAACATCAAATGGAAAACCCACCTAGGCACAGGAAGCACCATAGTCAGCGGTATTAAAAAAACATGGAGCGGCGCAGGCTGGACAGGACAACCACTCATCATAAAAGAAAATAACCAGCTCTTCCTCATCCAACCCACACTCAGCCATAAACTAAAAAAAATTCGCGCCAAAGACGGCAAAATCATCTGGAACTCTAACCTCGGTGACGTCATCAAAGGAACTCCTACATTCGTCACCACATCCAGCAAAAACCCCGAACACAAATACATCATCATCGCAGGATCTCGCCGTGGAGCCAACGCTCACTTCTTCAAAGACCCAGCATACAGCCTCCACGCCATATCCTACCTCACAGGAAAAAAACTCTGGCAGCATAACTCACCTCGCACCTACTCAAACTCCAGAGACGTAGACGCATCAGGTATCATGATCGGCTCTAAATTCTGTATCCCCACAGAAAATGGCAACCTCCTCTTCCTTAACCCAAACCCCGAAAAAGCCATACTAAACCCAGCCACAAACATCCCAGAACCCCACATCCACAAACAATACCCACTCTTCGAAACCACCGACACACAAACACACCAGCACGACCTCGCCTGCGAGTCATCCCCCACAGTATTCAAAGGCATCGCATACACAGCCACAGGAGCAGGCAGAATCTATGGACATAAAGCAGGACCATTTGGCTCTAAATGGAACTTCAAAATAGGCGGTGACATCAACGCCACCATGCCTCTCACTAACGACAATCACCTCCTTGTAGGAATCGAAAAACAATCCATCCCAGGACAAGGTGGCCTCATCAAAATAAAACCCCGTGGCAAAATCAAATGGTTCTACCCACTACCTAACAAAAAATGGTACGAATGGGCCGGAGGAATGGTCGGCTCACCAGCCGTAAACCATCGCACCCATAACCAATCTAACATCTCCAAAAACCTCGCCTGCTTCACAGGAATAGACGGCACACTCACACTCATTAATCACAAGCTACTAACACCTAACAAACTAGTCCCAGGACCTAACAAAATTAACCTATACCCCACCCCACTCACCCTAGACACTAAAAAACTACCCTCAGGATCCATCTCAACACCACTCTTCATCAACAACAAAATCATCATCGGATACGACAACGGACTAGACCTCTACCAAGTAACACCAGACCACAAGCTCCTACTCCTAGATCGCCTAAAAGGCCCCATGTTCGACGCCACACCAGTCGTCTGGAACAACCGCATCTACGCCGCATCAAAAAACGGCTACCTCTACTGCCTAGGCAACTAAAAACACCCCGTAAACTCTTAAGTAAAAAAACAAGGCTCCACAGATAACTGTGAAGCCTTATTCTATAAAAATGGTAGGGGAGGAGAGAATCGAACTCTCGACCAATCGATTATGAGTCGACTGCTCTAACCGCTGAGCTACTCCCCCTTCTCTCGCGAGAACGTGCCGAATATACTTAAAGTCGTCTGTTTGGCAATATTAGTATTTATTTTTTTCTCACAACTGAAAATCAAAATTAACAACCCACTAAAAATCAATCACAAACAAAAACCATAAATCCAACCCACCAGCCTATTTTCTGCAGCGTACCAAGGTAGACAAAGCAAAACCAGAGCCATAAGCCTGATGATAATCATACAAAGGAAAATCCCACCAGCATCCATTACGCTCCTGCTTATCCACAATGATCCTCGCCAGCTTATCCTGCCACTCAGACCTCTTCGAAACAGGTAACGCCTCTATACATCGTGCTGCGTAATAATGACCAAAATAATAAAAATATCCAGATACAGCAAAATGCGTCTTATGCGGCTTAGGTCGCTTCCTCCCTATATCCAACCAACCATTGCGCTTCACTAATCTATCCAACCAGGAAACTATCACCTCATCAGTCACTCTAGCATCATTGTGCAAGCGAAGTGCTGCATTACCAGACTGTGACCTACCCAGAGATCCTCCCGGCCGGTTAATAGGATAACGTGGCCTCATCTTATGCTCATGCGCATATGAATAACTAAAATCAGGATTACGCTGATACTGAATCGATTTTATACCTAACTTCAACCGCTTATCCGGAATGCTCACACCCAAAACTCGCTTACTATCATAAACAGCCACTAAAACCGCCGCCGAAGTAAAACTCATTGAACCACCTGAAGGCCTGCGTGTCGCTATCCTACTATAATATCCCCACCCCCCATCTATATCCTGGTATTTCACCAACGCATCTATCTCAGCCTGCGCCGCCTTCTTATAAACTTCTCTCTTCGCAGCACTTACTCCATCTCGACTCGCAAGAGCCGAGATACTCTGCAAAGCATACCCATGCCCCCATACATTATACGTAGTGGTTACATCAGCCCGCCTCAAGCGAGGCAACTCTTCCAACAACCACTTCTCTGCCTTTTCAATACAAGCCAAAACCTCAGGTCGCTGATCGCCAGAATCTAAAATACCAGTCAGAGCAAGACAACTACTACCTATCCTAAAAGCATGATGTGCACCAGGTATAGGAGCATATATATTCAAGCCCTTAGTTTTAGTCGGCCCTCCCCATGATCCATTCTTATTCTGAGTTTTTACCAGAAAATCTACACCTTTCTTTATAGATAGCTCTAAAGCTCCAGCATCCATCTTCACCTTACCTGCCAACGGAACCATCGGCACCCGCTTCACCTCCTGAGCATCAAGCCCAAGAAATGAAACCGTAAGACAAATACAACTTATCCCTATACTATAAATACGGCGCTTCATAATGACTATGGAGTTAGTATCACCTGCCCATTCTCAAGACCCTTAAGAACCTCCACCCTGTCACCACTATGCCTGCCCAGCTCAACTACTGTTACCTTAGGCTCACCCTCAGCCATCTTTACCTTTACAGTAAAGCTGCCATCAGGATTAGACGTCACAGCTGACACCGGAACGCTTAACACATCATCATAGCTCCCAGCTACTATCGTCACATGTGCCTTACTTCCTACCATAGCAAAATCCGCAACTGAACCAGCCTTGGGAGTAAAAGAAACAAGCCATTGATGAGAAAAATTAGGATGACTACTCACCAACTCAGCATTCACAGGAATACTCTTCCACAAATTATGCTGAAGCCTCAGATTCCCCTCCTGTTCCGTCTTGAATAAAAGCTTCTGCCCCTCACTAAGAAACGCATTAAACTGAAGCTTGCTATCAGAGGGAACAACCGTCATAAGAGTCCTCTCCACTGGTAATGCGCCACCCACACGGATTGCCTTCTTTGCCACCTCAGAAACCCATCTACCATCTTTAAACTCTCCAAAATAAACCACACCGTCCACAGGCGAAGTCAAATCCAAGAGCTTCCGGTCAGACTTCAAGTCAGCCAACTTCTTCTCAGACTTCAAGTCAGCCTCCTTAAGCTTAGCAAAATCTAGCTCCTTAAGTTCCAGCTCCAGAGGCAATGTCTTCATAGCCATCTCATAAGCCCTCTTTTTCGTAACAGACTTCTGTAACCAGTCCTGGTCTGCACGCGGAGTTGCCACCTTCAAATTAAATTTTGCAGTTCTCTCAGTCTTCGCAAAACTCCTCTTAGAAGCAGCCAAACTATTCTTAGAACGCTTAATGATGATCTCCTCAGTCTCCTCAGTCAACCCATCCTCCTCATACATCTTCAAAAGCTGATCAAGCTCCTCCTGTGTATAAGATAAATAATCCTTAGCTCGCTTAACCTTATACTCTATATCTGAGAGCATCTGCGGTCTAGTCACCACCTTGTAATATTCATAATCCTCCTGAAACCGCCTATATTCCAACTTCGCCTTCTCAATTGACTCCTCAGTCGTCGCCTTAAAAGACAAAAAATCAAGCTCAGCCTTCTTCAAAGCTAACTTCTGCTTCTCTCGGTTCTTAACTAATTCCTCAATCTTCTCATCAAGAGCCTTAGTATCTACCCATATAAGCTTTTCCCCCCTCTTTACACTAGCTCCATGAGATACAAATTTCTCAATCTTAGACGTCTTCCACACCTCCGGATCTATAGATATCGCTGAACCTCCACTCGGTAATGCTACGGCCTTCAGCTTGATAAGCTGCTCAAACTTACCAATCTTTGCTGTATGCTCACCAGCATCCACCCCAGCTAAAGATAAAACCAGTGCACCCGCCACAGCAGGCACAAAACTATTTCTTTTAATGTATTTCATAAATTTGTTCGTTATCAGTAATTGTCAAGCGAAGCACAGACATAGGTTTATCTTCACTTTGTAACATTATTTTTTAGCACCTTTCTTATGCTGAGAAACATACTCCCCTTTCTTAGCTAACCAAATCGTATGTAACCTATTCTTTCGCCCCTTGTGTGCCGCAGGAACCTCCACCACAGATACATCAAAACCAGCCTTCCTCAACAACTTAGTATACTTCGGATCAGAATAAGCAGACCATACCGCCAAAATACCACCATCCTTAAGAGCATTCTTTGCCAAATGAATTCCCTCCAGTGTATATAAACTATCATTTGCCTCACCATGAAAAGCACTCGGCCCATTATCCACATCAAGCATAATCGCCGAAAACACCGCCGGAGACTCAGCCATAATCTTCTGCACTGACTTTATCCTTACCTCCACTCTAGAATCATCCAGCAACCCAGGATGAATACTCTTCATATATGTCTGATTCCACTCCAAAATAGCACTCGTCAGCTCAGCAACCACAAAACGAGCTCCCCTCTGACCCAGTGACTCCACAGCCGCAGATAGCGTAAAACACATCCCTAAACCACCAATAAGAACCACAGGCTGACGCGCAGATCGAAACGGCTGACAAGCCATTCGAGCCAATTCCTCCTCAGAACCATGTGCCAAACTAGTCATCAATCGCTGCCCGTTAGAACTGATAAAAAAACTATCATCATGCTGATACAGCTCTAATGACTCACCTTCAGGTGTAAGGGTCTCTGCTAACTTCTTGTATGGCTTCATAATAATTCAAAAAAAGACGTAACAGGATTAACAAAAAAGTGAAAGCATTATACCGCATCATCACCTATCTCACCCACCCACCTCATCAAAACCCTCGCAAATTCAGCCCCAGACTCCCATGGCACCCTATGCCCACTCCCCTCCACTATAACCAGCTCCCCATTATCCAAGACCTCCATTGCTCGCCTACCCTGTGCCACAAACTTCCCATCATCCGCTCCCACAACCCACAAAACAGGAACTTCCAACTCACGCAAATCCTCATACAAATCCTCCTGCTCAGATACACTCCAAAACTCAAAAGATCGCGAAACCTCTTCTCGCCTCCTCTCCAACAAAAAACGATCAGGCATAAAATCACCACCTAAAACCTCCTGCCCATTCCACTCACCCAAAAAATCACTCCACCCCATACTTCCCAACTTACTGATCCAAATATCATCCATAACACGCCGCCTCTCACGCTCCTCTGCAGCCAAACCCAAATGAGCAGAAACTATCACAACTCCCTTCCAGCGCCCAGGATCATCCAAAACAGCATGAAGAGCCAAACGCCCCCCCATAGAATAACCCAGTAAAATATCACCCTCACCACATCCATTCAAACACCTCCCAAAATCCACCAAACTCTCACATTCTCCACCATCCTCCAAGTAACCCCACAAGTCAACTGCACTCAAATCCACGCCACCCCCTGCCATCAGCCGCCCCAGCTCATCCCAGTCTTCAGCCATCCCCATTTGCCCATGTAATGCTAATACCTCCATCTAATAACTAACAATATCTCCATCTTATCATCAAAAACAAGCGCCATCTTTAAACCAAAATCAATAAACTGTCTTTACATTGTAACCCAGTAGCCATAACTTCTTATTAGTTAAAAATCGTAAAGAACCATTAAACATTAAAAAATCATGAGACTCTACAGAAAAATCCACACCATCCTCACCCCTATATACCTTATGGTAGCAACCTCATCCACAGCTCTTGCAGACACTTTCATCATGAAAGACGGAACCTCATTTAATGCCACAGTCATTCGCGAAACCTACAGCGAATTATTCCTCAAAGCTGAAATCTCAAAAAACGCCTTCACAGAAAAAACCATAAAAAAAGAAGACATCAAAGAAATCATCAAAGTAGACATCTCAGAAAAAGCCTACGAAAAAATCGCAAAAATCCTCCCCACCAAAAGCCTCATGACCGAAAAAAATTATGAGAATATAATAAATTCTAAAATCAAACCATTCCTCCGCAAATACCCTGAATCAAACTACCGCAATGACGTAAAAAAAATTCTAACCACGCTCAAAAATGAGCAGACAGCCATCAAAAAAGGCGGAGTTAAACTAGACGGTCAAATATACACAGCAAAAGACATTGAAGCAGATCAATTCAACTTCAACGCAAAAAAAGCATACTATAAATTCAATACTCACCTCTCAAAAAAACAATATCGAGCCGCTCTCAGCGCACTAGAACTCCTCGAAAACGGATACCAAGACACCCCACAATGCAGAAATGCTCAAAAAGCCGCCCTCAAAATCCTCCCCCGCTACGAAGAAAAACTAAAAATCCTACTCAAAGACCTCCCCTCACTCACTGCCAGAAGAAAACGGGTCCTTGACGAAATGCCCGCAGATGAAAAATTTAGAACCAAAAACATCTTCAAACAAGAAGAAACCAGATACCAACAAAGGCTAGATATCGCAAACTACAAAAAAGCAAAATGGCTTCCCACTAACCCATATTTCAAAGAACCCATCGAAAAAAATCTCAAAATCATCAACCCAGAAATCACCAGAATCAACACTGAAACCCAGAAACCCACCATCGATAACGGCAAACTATTCAGATCCATTTTTGCCTCCATCAAAAGTAACAACACCGATAATGCCAAAAAACACCTCACCCAATTCAAAAAAAATAAACCACCTAAAGCCCTAAGCGACCAACTTGAGACACAAATCAAAGAAGCCGAACTCCGTAATAAGAACATCGTCCAATTAGCAAAACAAAAAGCACTAAAAGCTAAAGAAATCGCCCGTGAAGAAACCAAAAAAATTGAAAACGAACTCAAAAAACTGAAACTCGCAGAACTCAGAGCAAAAGCAGCAGCCGCCGCAAAAGCACAACTTGATAAAGAGGGTAATAAAATCAACACAGGCCCAATAAAAGACGCCCTAAAAAAGAAATTCAAGCTAGACAAACGCAACAACAGACTAGACTCATTACCTCGCTGATCAAACCCACCACCATACTAACAAAAAGAAGTTGCATACCTCACACCAAAAGCTCACTATCCGCATAACCTAATAACATGAGAACAGCTTCACAAAACCGCAATACCGCTGAAACCAAAATCCAGCTTAAGCTAAACATCGACGGATCAGGCAAATCAAAGATCAATACAGGCATCCCCTTCTTCGATCACATGCTAACCCTTCTATCCAGACACAGCCTCATCGACCTCGATGTCACTGTAGATGGTGACACAGATGTTGACTTCCACCACACCGTCGAAGACACAGGCATCGTCATCGGTGAATGCCTCAAAGAAGCACTCGGAAACAAAACCGGCATCACCAGATACGGCACAGCCTACCTCCCCATGGACGAAACCCTCTCCAGAGTCGTCATAGACCTATCCAATAGACCGCATCTAGAATTCCGCCACCCAAGTAACACCCCAGATGCTCAAAATTTCCAGTTCTCACTCGTAGAAGAATTCTTCCGAGCTGTCACATCTAACCTTCGTGCCAACATTCACGCAGAAGTCCTCTACGGAAAAGATGGCCACCACATCGCTGAGTCTCTATTCAAAGGACTAGCCAGAGCACTCAAACAAGCCTGTGAAATCGACCCAAAAGTCACCGGCATCCCCAGCACTAAGGAACTCCTCTAACTCCACTCCTCATATGAAAGTAGGAATAATTGACTACGGAGCAGGTAACCTCCACAGCGTACATAACGCCTTTATAGCTATCGGAGTAGACGCCAAAATTATAGCAACACCAGATGATCTACAAAGCATCACACACCTCGTCTTACCAGGCCAAGGTGAATTCGGTGACTGCTCAAGAAAACTCCAGTCAGCTGGCATGTTTGATACCATCAAACAATGGATCAACCTTGACAAACCATTCCTAGGAATCTGTGTCGGCTACCAGCTCCTATTCGAGTCCAGCATCGAGTCTCCAAACGAGAAAGGCCTCGGAATTATCAAAGGAAGCGTCGTCAAATTCAAACACGAAGACAATCTGAAAATCCCACACATGGGATGGAATACAGTCACTCCACTTGAACCAACCCACCCTATCTGGGAAAACCTTACAGACTGCAAATCAAAACAAGCAGACCCATACTTCTACTACGTCCACTCCTACTACCCAGTCCCACAGAACCCAGAAGAAGCCGCCTGCACCACCACACACGGATCCCAAACCTTCCACGGAGCCATCGCCAAAGGTAACCTATTCGCCACACAGTTCCACCCAGAAAAATCGCAACACGCTGGACTCCAACTCCTAAAAAACTTCTGTAAACTCAGAACATCTAACTAAAACTTCGCAGATACTGGTAACTATAAATTCCAGTACTATGACCATCAGCCCAGCTGAAACTCACCGCATACCCTCCCACTACCTCCATCCTCAATAAATCAAAGCTCCTTGCAGTATAATCAACAGGAGGTTTCACCACCCGCCCCATCGCATCAGGCTCACCCTGGCAGGTAGCACACGGACACGCCTTCCTGAGATCCTCGAACCCAATATAACTCTCCTCCCCATCCAACCACGCTATAGCCACCTCCCTATTCATTGTCGCTATATTCTCAATTGCTAACTTTGCCATACCCCCACATACCTCAATTCCCCCACCAGCACAACAAAAGCCACAAACAAAAAAGCCAACCCCATCACAGAGTTGACCCTAAAACACCTCAATGAAGTAACTGTATTGAGCCTACACCCCTACCGCCTTGATCTCCTCAAAAATAAACCACAGCCACCTAAAATAATAAGCGCACCAGAAGATGGCTCCGGAATCACATTAATATCGATTTGGTAATCAACCACATTGTCACTAGTCTCTTGCATCCATATCGAATAATCCCCAGGCCCCAAAGTCATACCACCACTTGCCAGACCACTAATTACATTACCAGAACTAGCATTAAATAATGACTGCCCATCAATATCACCACCACCCTGACCATTAAAAGATGTTGCAGCCCTGAAGCCCATGAAACTACTACCTGGATCTCCTGGACTAAAGGTATAGCTCGCTATATTGATGGCATTCACAAGCTGCCCAGCCGTAACACTAAAAGTAAAATAATCCGCATCTGTGCCATCAGTTGCTCCAGTTCCTCCATTGTTACCAAACTGCCCAACTATAGAATTAACCCCACTACTCAAAGTCACAGCCGCCGGACTCGCAAAAGCACCAGACAAATCACCGTCAACAGATTCCTGATAAATAACAGCTGCATTAGCAGCTCCGGCTAGTAATAACGTGGCAAATGAAGTCGCCAGATTGTTTGTAAGTTTTAGCATGATTTGTAAAATATCGTTCAACTTCAAACTCTATCTTTATCTGTAACCGAGTCAAGACACTTGTCAATAACCACTAAATATAACTTACAACACACCACAAAAACAACCAGCAATAACAACCTAACTAAAGCTCCTAAAACTAAATAATAAAAACCCCACATAAGAAACTAGATTCTCCCATACCAAACCCAAATCAATACTTGCCAGCCTCTTACATTTCCACTAATTTCCGCGCAGGTCGTTAAATTATTAAAGTGCAAACTATAACTAATAGTAACACTTAAACAGCTCATTCTAGCCAGAAAAAATCACCATGGAATACGCATCAGAAACAGAAGTAAATAATGCAGCCAAGCATATCCGCTCACTAAACTCAGCCCTGAATCAAGTCCTCTTCGGACAAGAACAACTCATCGACCTCGTCATCACAGGACTCCTAGCAAGAGGCCACATTCTTCTAGAAGGACTCCCCGGACTAGGTAAAACAGAACTAGTCAAAGGCCTTTCAAAATCTCTCGGCCTCAGCACCAAAAGAATCCAGTTCACTCCAGACCTCCTTCCCGGAGACATCACAGGCAACCCAGTACTCCAAGAAGTAGATGGCCGCAGAGAATTCAAGTTCCAACCCGGCCCACTCTTCACCAACATCATGCTAGCTGATGAAATCAACAGAGCTTCTCCAAAAACACAATCCGCACTCCTAGAAGCCATGCAAGAACAACGCGTCACCGTCATAGGAGAAACACACCAGCTACCCCGCCCATTCTTCGTTCTCGCCACACAGAACCCCATTGAACTCGAAGGAACATACCCACTTCCAGAAGCTCAGCTAGACAGATTCCTATTCAAACTCGAAGTAACCAGAAACTCAGTCTCCACACTAGAAAAAATAGTAACCTCACGTGAACTCGGCACAGAACCATATGTCGACTCCATCATGGACTCAGGCACTCTAGAATCACTCCTCGCTCTCGTCAGAAAAATCTACCTCCCAGAAGTCGTCAGTAACTACATAGCTAGGCTCGTTGATGCCACCCACCCAGGCCAATCCGCCGCTGCAGCTAACGTAAAATACGGAGCCAGCCCACGTGCCGCTCTATCGCTAGCATCCGCAGCAAAAGCACGCGCCCTCATGAACGAAAGAACTCACGCATCATTCGAAGACGTAGCCTACGTCGCTCCAGCCGTCATCAGACACAGAATACTCCTTGACTATAACGCTAAAATTGAAGGCATCACCACTAACGACGTCGTCTTAAACCTACTCAAGGAAGTCCCCAGCCAAGACAAAACTACACCTAAAACTATCAAATCAAACTAATCCCCACAGCCGCGATGAATCATCTAATAACCGCCATTACCAAAATACTTTTATTTCTAATACTTACTAACTCCACACTTCTCGCCCAACGATATATTTTCAACGAACAATACGATAAACAAAACAAAACAAATGCCAAACTCATTCCTATCATAAGCACACTCCCCGCTGCTGGATATTCTCCATTCAGACTCATCCTAAAAAATGGAACCAAATCACCCAAATCCTGGAGCCTAAAATTCACTTCCAATGCTTCACTCTACGGTGGATCATACTACAGAGGCAAAACTCCTACCCTAATCTCTGAATACGCATACACCTGCCCCCCAGAAAGCACCAAAACTTTCGATATCATAGTACCAGTAGTCAGCTCCATCCCAGATTCACATACATCTCTTCTATCACCATCATTAAATATAGAACTCAAATCAGGCAACACCAAAAATATCAACAGTTTCGTCGGCTCTAAAACCTCAGACCTACCCGCCATACTTTTAAGCTCAGATCTCTACACTCAGCACAGCTCAGTATTTAACAGCCTAATTCTCCACACTTCCTCAACTAGTAGATACGCAAATGAAGAACTGGTCTCAGAGTTCAACCCATCCATCATGTCATCAGACTGGCGCGCATACAGCGGATTCGATGCCTTCATATGCACAGACAAAGATTGGCTAACTATGACCCCAGATGTTCAAGTAGCCATTCTAGAATGGAACCGCCTCGGCGGAGACATCCTCATCTACAACCTTAACCCCTCTTCCAACTTAAAATCATTAAACATCAACAAATCTGAAACCAAATCCAACTTAAAACAACTCAAAAGATCCTTCGGAACCATCACCATTAATCCACTCGCTAACATTAAATCACTAGATCCCAAAGAAGCGAAAAAAATCCTCACCAGAGCAAAAATCACACCATCTAAAATCCATAACATTAACAATAATTATCAACAAACTGATTCCCTCCACAAAAGCACCTGGTCACTACAACAACAACTTAAAAACCTCAACTTCTCTCCCCTATTCCTCATACTCCTACTCATCACATTTGGTATCTTAGTAGGCCCCATAAACCTATTCGTATTCGCCAAAGCCGGCCAACGCCACCGTCTATTCATCACTACCCCCATCATAGCACTTGGTGCCAGCCTTCTGCTTATAATTACTATCATTATCCAGGATGGATTCGGTGGTCACGGCCATCGCGTCCAGCTCATTGAAGTTCGCGCAGACAACGGAGAAAACAAAGCCTACGTCTGGCAAGAACAAGTAGCCCGCACAGGAGTTGTCTTGTCCAGCTCATTCAAAACCTCATCACCAGCTCTCATCTCTCCCTTACCTCTTGCACCATCACGCTTATCAAGAGTCACCATAGATAACCAAGGAGGCGCCCTTAACTACTTCGCTGATAACTCACAAGATGGACTTTCTCTATCAGGTGACTGGTTCCAGTCACGCTCCATTCACGGCCACTACATAGAAAGCATCATCCCACTACGCAGTAAAATCACCCTAAAAAGTAACCACCCCACACCAATGATAAACTCATCATTCGAATACCCCATTCAGAACATCATATACAAAGATAATAACGGCCAAATTTGGACTACATCTAATATAAAGGCTGGAGAATCTAAGACCCTAACGCCCATCAACCCAGTCGAATCCATCAAACTTATCCACAAACACTACGCTAACATGTCTGAAAAACTAAAAGCAGAAGTAGACATACTAAGTAAACGTAAAGGACACTTCACAGCCTTTACAGACCAAGCTCCAGCAGTCAGCACCCTTGAATCCATTGACTGGAAGAACACCTCTTCCATCATCACTGGTCCAGTCGTCAAATAATCATAGCCATAACCCACACGACCCCTAAACATGTCAGCTATTTCAGTAAAAAACCTCTACCGCTACTTCGGTAAACTCAAAGCAGTAGACGGCCTCAGCTTCGAAGTCCCTCACGGATCCGTCTGTGGATTCATCGGCGCCAACGGTGCAGGTAAGACAACCACCATGAGAATGCTATCCACACTCGACTACCCAACCATGGGATCAATCGAAATCTGCGGAATAGACGTCGTCAACCACCCCGCAAAAGTACGCTCCCTTCTAGGCTGGATGCCAGACCACTTCGGTAACTACGACCACATGACAGTCCTAGAATACCTAGACTTCTACGCCCGTGCCCTAGGTTACAGCGGCAAAGAAAAACATAGCAGAATCCAAGAAGTCATGGAATTCGCTGACCTCATCCCACTCGCAGACAGACTCTCTAACAAACTCTCTAAAGGGATGACCCAGCGCCTCTGCCTCGGTAGAGCTCTCATTCACGACCCCCAAGTCCTCATCCTTGACGAGCCAGCAGCAGGACTTGACCCAAAAGCCAGGGTCGAACTAAAACACCTCATCCGCATCCTCGCTGAAGAAGGAAAAACCATCTTTATATCATCTCACATCCTCTCAGAACTCGGTGAAATGTGTGACTCCCTGCTATTCATTAACGACGGCAGAATCGTCCACCACGGTGACGCAGAATCTCTCCTCCAAGGATCAGACAACGCTGGAGGACTGTTCTACGACGTCCAGATAATCGGCACCCCAGATAAGCTGGCAGACTGGGCCGTAACCTCGCCACACGTGAAATTCATAGAAGACCGTAAACGTGGTGGCAAAATACGTATCGACTCAGATGACCCAGCCATCGCAGCAGATATTCTTCGCCGCATGATTAAAGACGGCCTCCAAATTACTGAATTCCATAAAGAACAGCGTAACCTCGAAGACGCATTCATCGACATCCTAGAGCAACAATAACACCTACTAAACCACTGTAATGTCAGAAGAATCTATCATCCACCCCCTCGTCACAGACACCTCAAAATTCTCAGACAAGCTCTCACCCATGCTTGTCAAAGAACTCAGACAAGGACTCAAAGGCACAACCTTCGTCATCCTCTTCATCGCCATCCAGGTCACGCTAGCTCTCCTCATCTTGGGCCAGTCACTAGCATCATCATACGATAACACTGGAAATGACATATCAACCACTATCTTTGTCTGTATCAGCCTAGCCACCTGTGTTCTCCAGCCCCTAAGAGCCATCAGCGCTATCAGATCAGAGATCAAAGAAAACACCATTGACCTCATGCTCATTACCAAGCTATCCGCTTGGAAAATCGTCTTCGGAAAATGGATATCTCTCGTGTCCCAGTCTGCACTCATCATAGCAGCTATAACCCCCTACCTCATCCTACGCTACTTCTTCGGAGGAATGCAGCTATTTGCAGAGCTCATGATCCTCATGTCCATCTTCATCGCCTCTGCCGGCATCACGGGCATCTTCATCGGGATATCGTCGCTCCCCTCCCTCATACTGCGCGGAATTTTTGGACTAGTTATGGCGTTTTACATAGGATTAGGAAGCTTATTTCTATTTCTCAATCCACCTACTTATTATGATCTCACATCACTTTGTTCATTCCAAGCAGAGTATTCCTTCTCTATATACAGCTTACTTCTCATAGGAACTATATACATTTGCTGGCTAGCTCTTGACTTCGCTGCAGGCAGCATAGCCCCCATAGCGGAAAACCGTGCTACACCGAGAAGATTAATCTGCCTCGGTGTATTAACTATCATCACTATGATTTTCTTTTTGAGTGAACCAGACTTTAGAAGAGCAGCACCTTGGTTCATAGGTATATTCTCTATTCCCATATGCATTATCTCCCTCATAGAACACCCACTTTTCACCACAAGTACTATCAGTATTCCATTCATACGCAGAGGAATCGTAGGCAGAATAGGATCATATTTTCTATATCCAGGATGGGCATCAGGTCTCAATTTTGTATTAATTCTATTCGTAGCCACTTACTGCTCCGCCCTATTCTTTCACCCCACTACTTCATCTCACAGTGATACCCTTCAAGAATTACTAACAGCCTCTATCATAAGCTTCTCATGCATAATATTCCCGCTTCTTCTCACACGCATTTTCTTCAGTAATACCACAAAATTATTCCTCATTTACTTCATTGCTCTCCTACTAACAGGATTACTTTCCTTAATTGTAATTATAGTAAAAGAATCCTCTGACACAGAAGCTATATACACCATCTTTTGCTGGCTACCTCCTATCCAGTTCGCTCTCTTTGACAGACCCTCCACTGAAGAAACCGCTCACCTTATCGCCCTCCCCACATTCTTTTTCTATTGGATCGCATGCTTCCTAACCTCATCCAAATACTGGAAGCACATGAGAGCTAATGACGCCAAATCCAGAGAAATAATCGATGCTGAGAAGGCAGTAGACAGCCCTGAATAATAAAAATTCATGAATCCAGATCAGCTAAAACAAGCCAGAATCACTGCATCTCTCTGCGCAGAATCCGTCTCACTACCTCTCAGATCTAAAGTCTGGAAAGGCATGGCTGGAGAATTTGCAGGCGCAGGTTCAGGTTCATCCCTAGACTTCCAAGACCACAGAAACTATGTCCCTGGCGATGACCCCCGCCACATAAACTGGCAAGCTTATGCCCGCACCGGCAGCTACACCATGAAACTATACAGAGAAGAAGTCAGACCCATCATAGACATCGTCCTAGACGTTTCTGACTCCATGTTTGTCGAAATACAAAAAGCAACCCGCGTAGCTGAACTATTCTACACCATCCACAGCTCAGCTCTCAAAGCCGGTGCCGCTACAAACACACACCTCATCAAAGGCAACACCCACAGACAAATACCATCAGAAGCCATATTGACCGATAAATGGTTCAACACAGCTCGCGACCTAAAAGACGAACATCCCAACACCCCCCCAAACCCTGAGGCCATCCCACTTCGCCCTAACACTATACGCATACTCATCAGCGACCTCCTCTTCCCAGGCGACCCAAGCCCCTTAATTCGTTATTTCACACAACGCCAAGGCTCCCTAATTCTTCTCTGCCCATTCTCCCAAAGTGAAGCAAACCCAGAATGGCAAGGTAACTACGAATTCATTGATGCTGAATCCAACACCCGCCACCCACATCGCATAGAACAACACGTTCTTCGTGACTATAAAAAAACCTACGCCCAGCACTTCTCACTCTGGCACAGCGCAGCCCTAAAACATCAGTCACCAATGGCCCGCATCCCCTCACACATGAACCTCATAGAAGCACTTCAATCAGACGCCATCAAAACCGGTGCTCTAGAAATATCCCTCTAACACCTCCACCAACCCCTAATGAATAGAATCATTAGACTCATCTCCTTAAGAAAAAAAGCATAGCATATTCCCAGTTTTTTTACTTGAAGCCCAAACACAAACTTATATAAGTCATTACACATGAAATACAAATACGCTATAATTGCTGCTTTAATTGCGCAACTCAACATAACCTCTGCCGCAACCACTATCTCAGGAAATGATTACACCGTTGATGAAGGTGTAAACTTCTTAATTGGAAACAATGGAGCTTCTGACTTCTTAATAAACTGGACTGACGTATCTGGCACAAATAGCAACATCGCTGACCCTAAACTCATCCTTACCGCAGGAGAAACATATACTTTTGAAAGAACCAGCAGTGCTCACCCATTCGCTATAACTGACGACAGCCTCGATGTAGCAGGATCTGGCAGTAGCCTACTCCGTCTTACATCTGACTCAGCGGTCATTACAGCAGCAACACTCACTCCTAACGCCGATTTCACAGCTCAGCCAAGTGGTGGAAGCACTATATCTTGGACACCTACTGCTGCTGACATTGGTGACTACTTCTACACCTGCACAGTTACAGGCCACAACGGTATGACTGGCCGTATCGAAGTTGTTGCAGCTATTCCAGAGCCATCTTCAAGTCTTCTAGCATTACTAGGCTTAGGTTTCCTATCTACTAGAAGGAAGCGTTAACACTATACACCTTTATCTGACTTGGTATTGCCTTCGTTTTTATCAATGCCAAGTCATTTTCAC
>CALGZA010000118.1 GCA_937934595.1 uncultured Verrucomicrobiales bacterium
AAGAGTTGCAAGGCAAGAGGAAAGCGAATAGTGGACTATGGAACTGACGAATAACGAAGCTAATCTTGATAGATTGTTTTGCACTTCAAAAAATCAGCTCTGCTGCTGTTCCCAAATGTATTAAAACTACTATCAACCCAGATTAACTGTGAAAATGGTATAAGCATTGGTATTAATCGTCGCTAATTGAGGAACCACATAATTCACACTTAACAACAAATCATAAGCCTCTACGGAATCCGTAAGCTAAAGAACAAAAACCTTCTCCAGCTCCCCAGGATTGATATCAGGCCCTATCAATATCGCCGAATTCGGCACCCTAACAGAATCTAAAGTCACTTTCTGAATATACTTAGACACCTCCATATTCACCCGCTCCAATAAATAGCGGTATTGTGGCTTTTCATCTATCCCTATCAACACCTTCGCTCGTATCACCCCCTCAGGCAACTTCGCCAACCACTCCCTAACCCTAGCCTCAGGAGCAGAGTCAGGCAGCATAATCTTACACGCAGTAAACTCATGCGCACGCATATGCTGATTACCCATGTCCATCCTACTTACCCCAAGACCAACCGTATCACTCCCACCACCAAGTAAACGTCGCTTTGAAATACCAGCCAGATCCACTACCTGCTCAATCACTTCTTCCCTACCTACTATAGATACTGTAGGATTTATTTTCCTTACATATTCAATAAGCAGCGGATCAACATCACCGCCACTCACATGACTAAAATAAACATGACTTGCAGTCTGTAACTGCAGTTCCTCGATATCACTATACGCAGCACGCTTCCCAAAATGACGCACATCCACCACACAGACTTGCCACCTAGGATGCAATCGCAACTTCTCATCCAATATAGTAAAAGTCTCAACAATTGGCACCGGGTCTGCCGTTCCATTTAACTCGATAAAAAGTATATCAGAATCTGACTGTGATGACTTTAATGATAATTCTAACAAAAAATCCATCCCCTCACAACAAGCACAAGTCGCAGTCAAAGGCTCCAAATTCCGAGCAAATCCATCTAAAGTCAATAAGTCAACTTTCGCATCAGCATAATCATTTAGAATAACATCAGCCAAAATACTCTCAGCAGCCACTGCCACCAATAACTCCCTCAGCAACGTCGTCTTTCCCGCACCAAGAAAGCCTGTAATAAGAACCACAGGCCTCACAGACGCTAAATATGGAAGTTCTCCCAGTCTCATTTATACAAAATGCTTAGGCCTCAACTGCCCCACCTGCTTCTCAATAAACATAGCCAACCATTTCCTTGCTATCCTTGGCGCCAGCCATGCCGGCCTAGACTTTAACTTCTTCCAGCTTTTATAGCACTCCTCCCTATACCCCATACCCAGATTCCCCTCTATCCAGCGCTCATACTCAAGCCACCAACCCAGCAAAGGCACCAATGACTCAAAAGCCTTATCGGGATCTTCAATCCCAATATCACTCTGACTCCACCTACCAGCCACTAACTTATGCTCAGGCAACCACTCATAAAAACGACAGCGCTCCCGTAAAAACACCACCCTACTGGCCTTCGTATATAAAGCAGCACATGCACCATATAGCTCTATAGTCAGCTCTTCCGCCTCGAAAGTATAACAGCTCGTACCCTTCAACCCCTCTGAAGGCGACCTCTTAAAACCATACTCACTTAGCTTATTTCCACTCGGATGAGAAACATCCTTACCAAAAAAATACATCTGCTGATAAAAACCCGCTGCACAATCCCTGAGCAACAATTTCATCCTCCGTGCGTCAACAGCATCCATACCTATTCCCTCTCCAGATTATCTCCCATCACAGCACAAGACCTGCAACCACATAGATTACCCAAATGAACAGCTATTAAAAACAAACCGCCCACTGTCGTAACAACACTTGCCGGTGGAATGTAAAGTGACTTCTCACCAGACTCATTCGTCACGATTGACGGACAACATTGATCCACACATCCTCCCCCAGAAGCACAGCCCGCCGCCACCTCAGCAGGAACTACAGGTTCTGCAGACTCTAAATATGGTAAAATCGCACCCACTATTATACAAAGCACTCCAAAAACACCCGCCAAGATAACCCACTTCCGACCATGTCGCTTATAGCCCTTAACCATCATAAATACAGCAATAGGAATAACCATAATAGCCATCCCCCAATGAGTAGAAGGGTGTGACCAAGCCTTGCCAAAAGCAGGCAACATTATAAGTAAAACCGGAGTCAACGCACAGTGAATAGCACAGAATATAGAAGCAAATATACCTAACCGATCAACCCTTGTGTGCACTTTAAAATCTCTCTTCTCTAACACTATATCCATATCAAAACATTCATCTCATCTACTACTCATAAACAAAAAAAGCCCGTCCTCCTCTCAGAAAACGGGCTATAATCATGAACTATCGCACCTCAGAACCGCCGTAGCTAAAACCTAACTGAAGATAAACATTGTTGCTGCTGTCTCCTCCTATCTTATCGTGGTTATACTGCACCCTAGTCACTGAAGCCCAGTCCTCATTTAACTGCTTCGAATGAGTAAGAGCCAGTGAAGCACGCTGATATTTATCAATGCTAAACTCACCATCTGATGCCCCTTCTACCCACTCGTAGCGCGCACCTACACTCCAGTTCGCATTCCAAGCATATGAAGTCTTCACCGCAAATGACTGCTGCTTTGTATCTCCTATTACACTAGCATCATCTTCATCCACCCATTCAACATCTCTCTGGAAAACCTCAACCCCAGCAGATATCTCCTTACCTCCAGCCTCTAAACCATTCTCCCTCCATGTAACCATATAGTCAGCTCCAATAAGTGAAGTATCTCTCCCAAATCCGTTATCGCCCTGTGCATAACTAAAACCCGCCCTATGATGAATGAAGTCAGTACTATTATAATGCAACTGTGCCCTTACCGTCACCAGATTGTGACTAAAGTAAGCTAACTCTTGGCTCTCGCCCTCATGCTCCTCTTCATGTTCCTCTTCACCTTCCTCCTCATCATCATGCTCATCATCATGCTCATCATCATGGCCATGATCATGCTCTATTGCCTTACCGTAACTACCAGAAATAGAGAACACCCCAGACTCAAATTCCTTAACCCAGCTCAACTCGGCTCCCTCAGTGCGAAGCCCCTCTTCTCCTAAGAAAAGACCAGTAGACAAATTAGCGTTTACATAGTCCCATGCATGCAAATGCAAATTGTTCTCTGTTCCCACTCGGTTTAAAAAGTAACCAGCCCGCACCTCTAGCGTCCCAACCGCTCCTGGTAGTGGTATATTCTTAAATTTCAAAAATCCCTCTTCCTTCTCACTACTTAACTCGTCTTCTCCATTCAAAAAGGTATTAAAGTTCATAAATCCCTCTATATAATCATTAAGCCTCATCATGAGACCCACCTCAATACCCTGCAGATTGTAGTCCTTATTCGGATCGTGTGCATGCACACCTGTCCTCTCATGCTTACCATCAGTGATCCCTGCTGTCGCGTTACCATAAATACCTACAGAAAAGTCAGGAGTAGCTGAAACAGCACCACTCGTACAAAAAGATAAGGCCAAAATAGCCACTGATTTAGTCATATGCGTTGTCATGCGGCTACTAATGCAACTAAATTGCATAGAGTCAATATTTTAACGCAACTAATATGCATTTAACAAACTTGAAAATATTTCTTTTTAGAACTTGCTATTGAGATTCATTATCATTAAGAACGCCTAACTTCAAAAATTAACTACCTAAGTAGACCACATGAAACTATCAGCCAGAACCCTAATATTACTAAACCTATTCGCCGCTGCAGGTTCTACCCTAGCACAAGAAAGCATCCAATCTATTGAGGAACTAGACTCCTCATCAGTAGTTGGAAATGCCGAGCGTCTATTTAAGCTAGCCGGATCTGCAGCTTACCTAGATGAAGCCACTATCCGCAACCAAAACTACACTAACATCAACCGTATAGTCGCCAGAGTCCCAGGAGTATTCGCACGTGACGAAACAGGAACAGGATTCTTCCCTAACCTCTCCATCCGCGGCGCAGACGGCGTAAGAATGGAGCGCACCACAGTAATGGAAGATGGCATTCTAATGGCTCCCTCTCCCTACTCAGCCCCTTCAGCCTATTATTCGCCAAAAGCCGGACGCATGAGCGCCATCGAAATCCTAAAAGGATCCAGCCAAGTTAAATACGGCCCACACACCACTGGAGGCGTGATTAACTACCTCTCTACTCAAATCCCAGAAGAAGAAACATTCTACTCACGCTTCACGTTCGGCTCAGATAACGCCATTAAAGCACACACATACTACGGTGACACCATCACAACTTCAAACGGAGACTTCGGATACCTACTAGAAATGTTCTACGATGGCTCAAAAGGATTCCGTAACACACAAAGCACCGCCGCCGTCCCCAACCCCAAGGATAACAGCCACACCCTCATCGAACCTATGCTAAAGCTGTCCTGGGCTCCAGACACTGCTATGCAACAAAAACTAGAATTTAAATACGGCTACTCAGAACTAGACGCTAACGAATCTTACCTAGGACAATCCGAACAAGA
The DNA here is from genome assembly GCA_937934595.1 of uncultured Verrucomicrobiales bacterium. GTDB lineage: Bacteria > Verrucomicrobiota > Verrucomicrobiia > Verrucomicrobiales > Akkermansiaceae > Rubritalea. The sequence continues at coordinate 4,579 of CALGZA010000118.1, forward strand.
CGCCCTAAAATTCCCAGACAGACGCTACGCAGGATCAAGATTTGACAACATCTTCACAGAACATCACCGCACCAGCCTAAAGTATAACTTCAAACCATCTGAAGCCCTATCATTCGAAGCCATCGCCTATTACAACGAATTCTCCAGAAACTGGTACAAATTAAACAAAGTAAGTGAAAACTCCGGTGACAGAACCAGCCTACACAGCATCCTAGGTGACCCAACTGGTAGATACGCTAACCAATTTGCAATCCTCAACGGAACTCGCGCAGGATTTCTTGATGTTAAAGCGAATAGTCGTGACTACAAGTCATACGGCCTACAGTTTTCAGGCCAGTACCAATTTGAAACAAATAATTTAGAACACACTCTAAGCTTCGGTACAAGACTACACAGAGACAAAATACGCCGCTACCAGTGGGCAGACGAATACGCCGTTAACGCAAACGGTGGAGTCACTAGCGTTGCTTATGGCCAAGAAGGCCAATACCGCGGACCAGACCAAGAAGGCAATAGACTCCAAGAAGCCAAAGCCATCTCAGCATGGATAGAAAATGAAGTGAAATTCAACAAACTAACCATCAAACCAGGCATTCGCTACGAGCATGTAGATTTACACCACTCAGATTACGCCAGCGGAGCTACCTATGACGGCTCGCTGAATTACTTCGCTCCAGGTATCGGCTTCACATTTGATATCAATGACACAAACGTCATCTACGGTGGCGCCTATAAAGGCTACTCCACACCTGGACCTCGCGCTCACCTACGCAGCGGAGTAGACTTAGAAGAAAGCATGGGCTACGAGCTCGGCATTCGTCATAAAACGGAACGCCTCAGTTCAGAACTCGCACTATTCTACACGGACTACACCAACATGGTGGGCTCAGAAGCAGGAAGAGGCGACACTGGCGCCTCCGCCAGAAACGCTGGATCCGCTACAGTTTACGGACTAGAAGCCAGCGTAAACTATGACCTCCTTAACAATAATTCAGACTTCAGAATACCACTATACGCCACAGCCACTCTCACATCTGCTACTATCGATAATGCACTCACAGACAGTGGTGAAGGAGACATCTACAGTGGTGGTCAAGCAGGCGCACGTATCCCATACATCCCAGAATTCCAAGCCTCATTCGGTATCGGGATAGAGTCAGAAAAATGGGGCGCCAACCTAGACGCTTCATATATTGGAAAGTCATTCGGAACAGCTCTAGAAGGTTCTGCCGCCGCAGGATCATCCTCTAGAAACGGTAAAGTAGGTGACGGATTCATCATTGACCTAAGCGGATATTATACCGTCAATAATAACGTCAAAATCATCAGCGGGCTTAGCAATATCTTTGATGACAGATACATCTCATCTCGCCTCCCTGAAGGCGCCAGAGCCAACGCCGGAAGATCACTTTACACAGGATTCGAAATCAAATTCTAACCAATACTCACTCTCTAACAAAAACCAAAAAAGTCGCCCGGGAAACCGTGCGACTTTTTTGGTTTATACCATTTGAACTGTTAGAATGGATTGATAACACAACAAGATAGCAAGAGTAGCAAGGCAAGAGGAAAGCGCATAGTGGACTATGCAACTGACGAATAACGAAGCTAATCTTGATTTATTGTTTTGCACTTCAAAAAATCAGCTCTGCTACTGGTCCCATATATATTAAAACTACTATCAACCCAGAATAACTGTGAAAATGGTATAATACACAGCAGTGAAAAAAATCACAAAAATGGCGCACCACCTTCTAAAAAAAAGCAGCACGCCATAATAAAATAAACCCTAAAATAACGCTATGTTAACTCAGAAACCGGAAGCTGAGCCACTTCCTCTCTCACGGACTCCGCTAAAGGAGTAGACAGATACCTCTCAGTAGATGATGCAGCTATCACCACAATTCGCTTGCCCGCATACTCAGGACGCTTACCAAGCTCAATAGCAGCCCAAACCGCAGCACCAGAAGAAATACCAGCAGGTAATCCCTCATCCTTAGCCAAAGAACGCGCTGTCGTAAACGCATCATCATCAGACACCTTGATCACCTCATCAATAATATCCACATTCAAGTTACCAGGTATAAAACCAGCTCCTATTCCCTGAATCTTATGCGGCCCAGGACTACCTCCAGATATCACAGGACTATTAACTGGCTCTACAGCAAACGTCTTCATATCACAACGCTGCTTCAGCACCTCTGACACTCCCGTTATCGTACCTCCGGTACCCACTCCTGCTACAAATGCATCTATCTTACCATCACAGTCACTCCAGATCTCCTCCGCAGTCGTCTGACGGTGAATCTCAGGATTCGCAGGATTCTCAAATTGCTGAGGACCAAACGCCCCATCACCAAATTCCTCAATCAACTGCTTCGCCTTCGCTATCGCTCCACCCATCCCCTTAGGCCCTGGTGTTAAAACTAGCTCAGCACCTAACATCCGCAATAACACCCTGCGCTCAATAGACATCGTCTCAGGCATAGTCAAAATACATCTATATCCCTTCGCACGTGCCACGAAAGCCAAACCTATACCAGTATTACCAGAAGTAGGCTCTATAATGCAACCACCCGGCTTTAACTTGCCACTCTTCTCCGCATCCTCAATCATCGCCTTGCCTATGCGATCTTTCACACTAAACAAAGGATTAAAAAACTCACCTTTTACCAGGATCTCAGCTCCTACTCCAGTCGTAATCTTATTCAGTTTGATCAACGGTGTATTTCCCACCGTATCAACCATGCTATTTGCTATCTTACTCATTATAATTAGTTTCTCGTTTTAATTGATTCGTAAAGTTATCTCAGATCACACCATTGTGCCATAATACCAAAATATCCAGCCCAATTCCGCGCCATTCACGTCATCCTTAGCAAGCAAGACCTTAGATTCCGAGTCAAAAGAAAAGAAAAAAGCGCAGTCCCTAAGAACCACGCTTCATGAATAATAACATTGGTATCTCTAAACCTTAAGCTCTCGCTGTCTTCACCTTGCCGATGCCCCTCACCACTGAGCGAATCTCAGTATGTATCTCCTTAAGCGCAGACTTAGACAACTCCACCTTATCAGCTATAGCCTCATCTATCTGTGCAAAACACTCAGACAACCTATCAGATAAAACGTCAATCATCTCTTCAGTCTTCTCAAACACCAAATGTGACTGCTTAACATCCACAAACGCCTCACGCTTCTGATCAATCAAACGCTTCGCCTCACGCATCTCAGCAAGAAGTATCTTCGCATCAGAAACTCGGCGCAAGTTACTCGTAAGACCCACCTTAGAAAGCGTCCAGATCATCCACTTAGTCGGATCAAACTGCCACGGCTTCACTCCATTTCTGTAATCATGCTGAAACGCATGGTGGTAATTGTGATATCCCTCACCACACGTAAACACAGCCATTATCGCAGAATCCCTAGCAGAATTACCAGAGTTATAAGGACGGCTACCTAAAGTGTGACACAGTGAATTAATAAAAAACGTGCAGTGCTGAACTACTACAATACGTAAAAAACCTACAATCAAGAAACATCCCAAAGCAACAGTCGCATCAAACATCAAATAACCTAACAAAGTAGGAAAAACTAAACCAACAACAAAACCAATCAAATGAACCCACTTATCCTGCCACATCACAAGCTTATCCTTCTGCAAGTCGCTCACATTATTCATAACAGGCATCGGATCCAGCTTGAACAACAACCACCCAATATGGGCATAAAAGAAACCCCTAGATATATCATACGGATCACCATCATGATCCACATGCTTATGGTGATGCCTATGATCAGACGCCCAGCTCAAGCATGAGTTCTCATAAGCCGCAGCTCCAAATACCAACGTCAAAAACTTAACAGGCCACTTAGCCTTAAAGGACAAATGAGAGAATAGTCGGTGATAACCAAGCGTAATACTCATAATAGTTGCCACAGTATAGAACATGAACATCCCAATAAGGAACATACTTATACTATGATGGTAAATATACATAGGAACAAATATAAGTGACACGAGTGTCGTCGTTATAAGGAAAATACTAGTCTTCCAGTTAACTCTATCGAATGGGAAATCTTTAAACATAATAATATTTAGTTTTGTTTAGTTAATTTAATAATGGAGGGCTTAAAAAGGCACCAATGGTGGTGAAACCTGTCAGCGCACACACCTCTTACTCGCATAAGCAACAAAACACCATGAAAATCAGCATAAATCGTAAAAAAAAAGCACAAAAACACTAACCATGAACAGGTTACATCAAAAACAACCTAAACCCAGAAAACAGCACTCCCACACCTATAAAACAAAATAACCCCATCCACACCATTAACATCCCCACCACAACCAACATCATAGAATAATCTATACACACAACCACTCACACAGCTAATGTGACCAATGGCCTACACTCTAATAATAAACACGCTTTATGAAAAATAAAAAGAGACCAGTCACAAAAACTGATCTCCCCCGCTTCCTCTCCCGAGCTTTAATTCAATCGAGCTTCCTCCATCATAACTCTATCAATCATTCTTCCACTTAATCTGGAATTCGATCTCCTCCTCATCACCATCTCTCTCATGCTCAACATTAAAAACAGCTCTGACAGGAACATAAATCCTCTCCCCAGCAATCTGGATCTCAAACTTCTCGCCCTTCTCAAGACTATCAGCCAATCTCCGTAGCTTTGCCACAAATTCAGACGTGCTATACTCCTTCTCAATGTCTCTATCTTCTTTCTCACTCATAATAATATTGTTAATCAATTTGTTGTTACCAAAAGACAAATAATCTCTTGGTCCACTTAAAAAAAAACACTAATCGCTAAACCCCACACTGCAAGAGATAAAAATACATCCAAAAATCGCCAACTTGCGCCAAAACTCACCCCACACACCTTCAGAAGAACCTTAACAGTCAACCTCAGGAAGCCCACACAACAAACGCATCAGTATAACCTATAAGCCTGCACTCTCAAGCCACCCCAGATAATCACATTCCTACCTTGTAGCCCTATATGGTAATATTAACCAGAGCACAAAATACAACAAAACTGGAACAAAGATAAATAAAGATAACAAAACTGTCATAACCCTTAAAACCAATTTAGAAACATTACACTTGTGCGCCAAACCAGAACAAACCCCAGCAAACACCTTATCATCTGAGCTTTTATACCAGTCGCTATTAGCACCAGTTAACACAGACCTATCAGCACTGAGATAAATCTCTTCAGCATCACTGCCGTTTGCCAAAAAATCTAAACTCATCCCCTTCAAAGGCACCGTGGACTCTTTCCACTCATTATTAATGAAGCGATAACGCTGCCCATCATCTCCAGAAATCACCCCCTCAGACTTTGTCATATCGTAATGTAATACCTTACCTCTCATGCTCATAAGCTAGTCAGTTGACTTAGTATTCCAAGTAAAAAAATAACCGTCTACTAACACACCAGAAAGCACACCAACAACCCCTTGAAAAACATCAGCCAAAAACTAACGCTTGATAACAATAGGCCTCACCACTTTTCTCTTAGGCTTTACAAGCACAGGCCGCAGAACCTTCCCTCTCGGTTTTACTACCACCACCTTCTTAGCCGCAGGCCTCACCGGCACCTTAACCACAGCTCTTGGACGCACACAAGAACTCAATACAGTAGCAGCAAGCATACACCCCATTGTCATATAAGTAACTCTAGTCATGAAATAAAAAACAACAGGTATCGCAAAAAGTTGCAAAAAAATCTAACCAAATCATACCGTCCTAAGCTAACGAGTCTGCAATGTCATCATTTCACTACCCTGCTTCAAATACTGATAAACGAAATAAAGAGCCAAAGCACGTGACAATTTTCCAGCACTCTCTACTCGCAACTTACCATGTATATGCCATGACTTCATTGATCTCCACTCCTTGCCCACCTCAAGTTCCAACCACTTATTCTGGTCAAAACCCTTAACCACCCTCTCGTAACTCAATTCATCCGCACCTAAAGTCGCCTTCCTAGACAAAACCTCCCCATCCTTAAACACCATCACAGCATCTCCAATCCCACCCACAGGACACAATAAAACAGCCTTCCTTTTCCCTACTTTAACCGTTACCCATGGATAACCAGAACTAGGATTATCAGGAAATTCTCCTCCATCCAAAAACCGCAAATTCTCCTCAACCACCCCTACATAAACATAAGCTAACTCATTACCACCATGACCTGAACTAATCATCACCGAACAAAGAAAAAGCAAACTAAACAAAAATTTCATAAGATAATAACGAAATATCACCCTCTAATATTAGCATTTTAAAAAAAATTTAAATAACATCCTATTCAAACCTAATAACCGATTCACCCACTAAGCATCAAAAAACACCCTAAGCATAACACTTACGGAAATATATCCACCAATTACCATATAATCCTGATACAACAATAACGCCCCAACTGAAAAACCACAAATCAATTGACCTAACAGCCCACCCAGTTGAACATCTAAACCATGAACAAACCATCACTCGCTGACCTGAGAGAAAACTACACCATGTCAGGGCTAGATATTATCGACGTCCAGCCAGACCCACTCACACAGTTCCATAACTGGATGGACCTCGCTATCGCCTCAGACATCATCGAGCCAAATGCCATGACCCTCTCCACAGCTGACGCAAACGGTATCCCATCATCAAGAATCGTCCTCCTTAAACACTACGACCAACATGGTCTATGCTTCTTCACCAACTACACATCAAAAAAAGGACAAGACATCGCACAGAACCCACACGCATCCATCGTCATACACTGGAAAGAACTCGAGCGCCAAATCTGCATCAGAGGAAAAGTAGAAAAAACCAGCACCAAAGAATCAGAAAACTACTTTCACATGCGTCCACACACCTCACAAATAGGCGCCATCGCATCAAACCAAAGCAGCCCAGTTGCTGACCGCCACACACTAGAACTTCGCGAACAAGAACTACTAAAAAAATACCCAGAAGGCACTACCGTCCCACTACCTGATTTCTGGGGAGGATTCCGCATCATACCTAACTACATCGAGTTCTGGCAAGGCCGCCCCAGCAGACTCCATGACCGCATCGTTTATTCCAAAGAACAAAACTCAGACAACTGGAACATTCAGCGCCTCTGCCCATAAAAACAACCCACCCCATATAAAACAATGGCAATGATACCAGAGGAAACCATCAAAGCAGTACTAGACTCCACAGACATCGTAGACGTCATTGGTAGCTACTTTCCTCTCAAACGTGCCGGCTCAGCCTTCGTTTGTAATTGCCCATTCCATAACGAAAAAACACCATCATTTAACATCAATCCCGCTAAACAGTTCTTCCACTGCTTCGGCTGCGGCGAAAGCGGTGACGCCATCTCATTCGTAAAAAAATATGAAAACCTACCCTTCATCGACGCCGTAAAAAAACTCGCAGACAGAGCCGGAGTCCCCATCATCGAAGCCGCATACGACCCCCAAGCAGAAAAACGCCAACGCAGCCGATCAAAACTCATCCAGCTCCACAACGAAGCAGCCGCATTCATGCACCAAATGCTACGCAAATCCCCACAAGCTGCTCACGCCCGTGAATACCTAAAAAATCGCGGATTCAACGCCGAAATGGCAGAACGCTGGCTCATCGGATGGATGCCAGACAACCCAGAACTATTCCTCCAATGGGCCAGAAATAATGGCTACAAAGGCCGCGAGCTCTGCCAAGCCGGAATCGCTGGCCAAAGAGACCCCAACAACCCAAAAGCAGGACTCTGGGTAAGATTCAGCAACAGACTCATGTTCCCCATCCACAATGACTACGGAGACATCATAGCATTCAGCGGCAGACAACTCATCATCGACAAAAACAGCGGCAAATACATCAACTCACCACAAACCCAAATATTCGATAAATCACGCACCCTATTCGGTCTAGACAAAGCACGTAAACACATGACAAAGGCAAAATTCGCGCTCATATGCGAAGGTCAGATCGATGCCATCGTCTGCTACGAACAAGGTATCAAAAACGCCATCGCCCCACTCGGAACCGCCTGCACAGAACACCACGCCAGACTACTCAAACGCTACACATCAGAAGCCATCCTCTGCTATGACGCTGACAACGCAGGCTACAAAGCAATGGGTAAAGCATTCGACCACCTCGCACCAGCAGGCATTCACATCCGCTGCATCAACATGCCAAAAGGCGAAGACCCTGACTCGTTCATTCAGAAAAATGGAGTAGAAGCATTCCAAAACCTCCTCCAAAACGCTAAAGAATACTTTGAATTCAAACTCGACCACGAAGCCAGTGAAACCAACCTCAATGACATCCGGGAAAAAACACGTATATCAAACGAACTAGCCATCAAAATCAACCTACTATCTAACAAAATCGCCCAAGAAACCATCATAAACCAAGTTGCTGCAAGACTAGGAATAGGCACCCAAGACCTCCGTGAAGCAATGAAAAAAGCCTCTTACGACCAAAAACGCCAACGCAACTACGAGAAATCAAACAACAACAACCTAGACCATCACGGTGCTCCAGCAGAACCACGCATCACACCCACCACCCTCGATAGCTCAGTCTCAGTCCTCTGCTCACTCAGCCTCAGCTCTAACGAAGCACAAGAAATACTCCGGGAACAACTAGAGTCACTCCTCATCCCACTCCAACAAACCACAGGAGGACACCTCCTAACCACCATCCTAGCTAGAAATCCTGATGCCTCCACCAACTCATCCATCATGGCATACCTAAACACACTAGAGCCAGCAGACACCCTAGCACTCCAACAAACGCTCTCCTTCCGCACCCCAGAAAATATCGAAAAAGCCGTCATGGACACCACCAACATGATTATAAATTCACACTACCAGCGAGAAGAAGCATCCATCCGCGCCGCACTCTCACAGCCAGGACTAAACACAGAACAAATAACCCACCTCATGGAACGAACCAAAGAACTTCAAAATATCCTAAAAAACCTCACCAACAGATACATCCGCTAATAAGCAATGCACGCCAAAGCCCTAAAATACCACCTCGAAAGCCTCGAAACCCCTCTTGCAGCATCACAAACCCTGCTCATCAACGCAGAACCAAACACATACCTAGAACACCTCGCTGATCACTCACTCACCGTCATCACCCAGTTAGCAAACACATCGAATCAATGGAAAAATAAAGGCATAACCACACTGCAAGATTCAGACCAAACCTTCGACACCATCATTCATTTCGCCACCAAGTTCGCAACAGAAAACATCGCCACCATAGGAAAATACATCAAGCAGCTCAAACCAGGCGGAACATGGATCAGTATCATCCCTAACAGAACAGGAGCATCACGTCTCAAGCGAGATATCACCAAACTCATCACCAATATAGAAACTACATCAAAAGCAAAATGCAGAATCTTCCAAGCATCAAACGAACACAATAAAGAATTAGCAAACAAATGGAACAAACTCAACCTACCAACCAAAATTAAAGGAACCAAACTCACTACACTCCCAGGGGTATTCTCCGCAGAAAAAATAGATACAGGTTCAACCCTCCTCGCTGAAATCCTCAGCCAAGAAACATGGTACGGATCAGTAGCTGACCTAGGTGCCGCATACGGATACCTCTCACACATCATCCTAGGAACCACGCGCCAAAAAATGAAAAACCTCTGCCTCTATGAACTAGACCATCGCGCACTCAAATGCGCTAAAACTAATCTAACAGAATCTAATAAAAACGAAAAAACAAAAATCGAATACCACTGGGTAGACGTCACCAAAGAAGTCCCCCATAAACGCCCCTTTGACACCGTAATCATGAACCCTCCCTTCCATGAAGCACAAGACGCATCATTCACACTAGGTAAAACATTCATCAAACAAGCCGCCAGCATCCTCAAACCAGGAGGCACTCTCTACCTCGTTGCCAACCTCCACCTACCCTATGAGCAAACCCTCATAGATAACTTCCGTTCCCACAGACTCCTCAAAGAAGACAAAGGATTCAAAATATTCCTAGCGAGAAAATAAACGCTCACGCAAAAAATCAACAGCACCACTCACCGCACCCCTAGGCATCAAGAAAGTCCCTATATGTCCTCGCCCCTTTACCCAATGCACCTCATAATCCACCCCTAATTCAGCCAGTCGCTTCTCCCACTTTTCTACATGCTGCCTAGGAACCAACCTATCCTTCTCCCCATGATAGACATAAACAGGAGGAAACCCCTCACCCACTAAATCAACAGGAGTCGCTTCTCTATACCTATCCGGATCATCCTGCCACCAATGACCCATAAACTCTCTCACAAGTGGAAAATCTGGATCTAAACGCATAAAATGAGGAGTCCCACCAGCAACAACCGCACAAAGCCCAACACCTTCAGGCATCTCTCGCATAGACGCTAATTCAGCCAAATGACCACCAGCAGAATACCCAAAAAAAGCAAACCTCGTCATATCCACTCCTAACTGCTCCTCATTCACTCCCAGCCACTTCACTGACTCTAACAAATCATCTACCGGCGCAGGATAGTGATACTCCGGAGCAAGCCTATAAGCCACATTGAACACCGCAAAACCTGCCCGCAGTAACTGATCCAAAACCCGCACCATATGATAACGGTTATCATTGTCTGCCCACCCCCCGCCGTGAACCAAAATCACAACAGGAAAACCCCCAGCACAGTCAGCCTCACCATCCGGCTTATAAAAATCTCCCCGCATCGCCTCAGGCCAGCCCTCAGGCGTGTATACCATATCACGAACAACCGTAATACCACACTTCTTACCACGATCTTCCGTAATACCAGTAACCCAAATCAAAAACCTAACAAAAGAACGATACATCTACATTCACTGTAAAAATCAGCTCTTCACAAAAACACCCTTTACCTTCCTCAAGGCCTTCTGAGCTACACCCAGAACCTTCATAGTACTATGCCTATAATTATCCCCAGATGTCACTACTAAAGCCCTACATCCATTCGGTGAAAAATGAGTTCCATGATGAGTCCCCGCATCAGCACGCATGAAATCCCCCGCATGAAGTAACACCCCATCAGACTCCAAATCACCCTCTAGTATATAAGCCATCTCCACACCAGCATGATCATGAGCTGGAAACTGGCACCCAGCCTGCACTTCGATCATAGACATCACAAACCCATCCTTCTTCCTAGCAGATAACTCCAATAACCTAGCTCCACCCTTCACAGGCAGATTCATCCACTCCTGCTCATCCTTCCTAACTAACTTTACCCCATCCCCTAAAATAGCCACTCCATCACTAACCTCAGCTAGTAGTTTACCTTTAACCCCTTCAGGAACATTAACTCCCTCTTGACTCGCAAACCCCTCTGATACTTCACTACACAAATCCACAGATTCTGTAAATATCGCCTTATCAGCAACACTAGCAGAAATTACCCATGCATCGTATATAACCTGCTGCTCTGCATCTAAGCCCTCTGTCGCAAACTGTATCGCCAAATCTTGTATATCTTCTTTTTTCATGTTCGACATGGGTTAATTCGATGAATTATTATTAAGAAATTCTTTGAGCTTCAATAGCCCTCGCCTTATGCGCGCCTTCACCGTCCCCAGTGGGGCCTCCAGTTTATCTGCAGTCTCTTGCTGCGTATAACCCTGATAAAAAACCAACTCAATAGCCACCTTCTCATCAGCATTAAGCTCACGGAAACCCTCCTGAAGCTCCTCACTACCAAGCACATTACTATCATCTACAGCAGAGCTCTGTGTGAGCGCAGAGTCCTTCAAGACACTCATACCATCAGACTGGCGCACTAACTTACGATACCTGTCATATGCCTTATTCTTCGCAAGAGTCACCATCCAGCTAGTAGGCTTCCCTAAATGAGATTTATACATCCCTGCCTTGTTCCATATCGTCAGAAAACTCTCTTGCAAAATATCCTCAGCCTCAGTCCTATCAGTGAGTATCTTACTTATTACCGACATAAGTAGACCAGCATGAGCATCATATAGCTCACTCAAAGCATCAACATCTTTCCGAACTATCCGCTCAAAAAGCTCTTCCACAGTAGCCATATCCTGAAACCCCAATTCGGATCCAGCTCGAGCTTCTAATTTGAGTTCTGAATTTTCTTTTTTCATGCATATAAGTCCCTTCGTCATACAGCGTGGCTGACATAGCGCTGAGACAGCGAAGATAGATGTTGCTATTGAAGGTGTCATTACCTTTGTAACGCTTATTTATCAAAAGCAGATGCATTGAAAATCTTTTTTCAGAAAAATAATCCACTTCACCTATCAAAAACATTTAAAAAACTCCCTACCAATCACATTGACAGATCATAGAGCGCTATATAGTTTATATCCACAATGGAAATTATTATTAGCATTATAACAGGTCTCATCGGCGGTGGCGGAGTTGGTGGCGCTCTCAAAAAAATCAGCATGGGAAAAACAGGTAACCTACTCACAGGTGGACTCGGAGGTCTACTCGGTGGACTAGGTAGCTTAAACGGTCTAAGCAGCATCCTTCCTCAATTAACTGGAGATCCAGCCGGAGACGCTGCTGTAGCTGGAGCCGCTGGAGGCGGTATTCTAACTACCATCATAGGTATAGTGAAAACTAAATTCCTTAACAATTCAAAACCCACATAAACCAAAGTCGAATCATTATCAACTTCAGTCCTGTCCCCTATAAAGGCACAGGACTTTTTTGTGGCTAACTCACCATTCAGAGTGCTTTACTTCTCATAGCTACTCCATATGATGCCGCCGTGCTCGCATCATATATTCATAACCTAGACCCAGTCATCTTCTCCATTAGCAATGCTATCAAACTGCGCTGGTACGGACTAGCATACTTACTAGCATTCCTCATCGGATTCTACCTCCTCAAAAGACTAGGTGACAAAAAACTTTGGGTCCTCCCTGGTGAAAAAGCCAGTGACTTCATCACTTTCGCAGCAATCTTTGGTGTCTTCCTCGGCGGCAGAATAGGTAATATAATCTTCTACCAGTGGAGTGAATTCACTGCCAACCCCATCATGATATTCAAAGTCTGGGAAGGCGGCATGGCCTCTCACGGTGGAATCATAGGACTCATGATTTTCACATTGGTTTACTCATGGAAACAAAAGGTCTCTTGGACAGGACTCGGTGACGGCCTTTGCGTAGTCGCACCCATTGGCATCATGCTCGGACGATTAGCAAACTTCATCAATGGCGAGCTCTACGGCAGAATAGACAAATCATTCGCATGGTCCATGAAATTCCCAAAAGCACTATACGACCCCTCCCTTCCAGAACACGCTAACCTCCATCAGGCACAACAAATAGCCATAAGCAATGACAGCCACTACGCAGCTTACAGCCAAAATGTAGACAAAATCAGACAACAAATCCACTCCAGCCCACACCAACCCGAAAACACCCTTCACTCAGAATACTTCAACCTCACTTCCCAAGATAGCTCACACCTCAATGCCGCCATTCGTAACCAAGAATCTACAAGGCAAGCTATAGGTGAATTGCTCGAGCCCCGCTACCCATCACAGCTCTTCCAAGCCGCCGGCGAAGGTCTATGCCTATTCCTCATCCTATACATAACCAGAATGTGCTTCAAAAAACTTCCCCACGGGATACTCACAGGCATGTTCTTCCTTTTCTACGCTATCTTCAGGATAAGTATGGAGAATTTCAGACAACAAGAAACCGAGGATGTAACCCTCCTAGGCACCACCTACACCATGGGTCAATTCCTATCCATATTCATGATATTCATTGGTTTAGGCTTTATTATACAAGCTATCATACGCCCTCGCTACCTAAAGTCAGCCACATCCAGCACAGAGAAATAATCCGCAGTAAAATATAAAAAAACAATACAACCCATCACAAAGCAGATTTCCCCACAGACCATCATCCAACATAGTAACACCAAAATCAAAATCTCTAGCACACATCAATCAACTAAAAATAAAGACACTCCTTCAATCATAGAGTGAAAATCTATCTAATATAAATACCAGAAAATTTAAAGCCTACAGGTTTCAAGCAAACGCGTTAACACCTTATATACTTCAATACACCCTCAAAATAGGGCTACTCTTCTTCCTTGAAGGTATCAGGATTCGGATCATCTGAATTCACAATGGCGAAAAAATAACCCTCTTTATTAATAGCCTCCAGTTCAGAACCTATTGCTTCAACTGATGCCTGAATTTTACGCTTCTTAAGACCTACCAGCTTCTTTCTCAGGTTTTTCACATATATACCCTCATATCTAACAAGATGCTTACGCAACTTTTCGTCATTCTTAGAAACTTCAGACATGAACTTGTTAAACGCTTTTTTTACCCTAGTTGGCATGCCAACCTCAAACTCAGTCGCTTTGCCAGTCTTCTTCCAATTCTCAAAAAACAAATCTATCAAATCATCCATTCCATCTACCTTCTCATAGTCTTTAGAGCGCCTTAATGCTCTATGCACAGACTTAGGCCATTTTTTCAAAAGACCCTCATAAGCTTGCTTATGCGAGCGGATATAAGATACAGCACGGCCCCTAATCGCCTTCCGCTCCCCAGCAAGGAATTTAGCATGGTCATAAACCAACACCTTCTCCTCCTTTTTTAACTCTTTATCTCCAGTATTCTCACTCGCTACTCTCGCCTCACCTACCCCATTTTTTTTCCTTCGCCTTTCTTCACCATCACGCCTTAACCTTCGCTCAATCTCTAGTAACCGTAACGTTACCGCTTTCTGAGAATCAGTCACAACCTTACCTTCTTTCGCCATTTTAGCTTCAAAGGCTTCCTTTTGTTCCCGTCTTTGCTGAAGAAGAGCACGCTTCACCTCATGCTCCCTCGCCCTTGAAAGACGCGCTATTTCAGCAGCGGAATAATTAGCCCCTTGAGCTATCGGCTTCTCAGAAGGTACATCAACTAATCCTTTCGTCTCAGTCGCCTCTTCTAAAAAAGATTTTTTAGCAGCCTCCTCAACATCATACACAGAAGATTCCCCACTCTTATCACTAGCTTCTTCTTCATCATTGAGAATTAAAATAACACCTACAACTATGCCAACTAACAGAACTAATAAAAACCATATTCCTCCACCAGACTTTTTCTTTACCATCATATGGCTGCCAGAATACATCGCACCACCTCCCAG
>CALGZA010000119.1 GCA_937934595.1 uncultured Verrucomicrobiales bacterium
CAAAATACCCTCTAAAAAGCAATTATACCATTTGAACTGTTAGAATGAATTGACAGCACAACAAGATAGCAAGAGTAGCAAGGCAAGAGGAAAGCGAATAGTAGACTATGCAACTGACGAATAACGAAGCTAATCTTGATATATGTTTTGCACTTCAAAAAATCAGCTCTGCTGCTGTTCCCAAATATATTGAAACTACTATCAGCCCAGAATAACTGTGAAAATGGTATGAGTTCTCGATGCAATTCGTGTTTAAAAACGTGACGTTCAGCGTGCTTGGTAGATCGAGCTTATGGAATGCTGTTAGATCTTCTTTGCGTGACCCTAATCCTAGTGCAGCGGCGGCCTTACCCTCACTTAGAAAGTCCATCAGGTCTTCAAAGGCTTCGTCCCCAGCCTCTCTACCTTCCGCATCGCGGAGACGGCTGTTATAGCGGTCAAATTCAGCTCTGTCACGGGTGTACGAAGTTTGTCTCTAGTGTGGCGTTGCATGTGGATGAGGCATTCTTGTTGAATAGCGTTTGGCCAGTGCTTTTTGACGGCTTTTTTAATCGCTTTACTGCCATCTCGCACTACTAGTAGCGGTCGTTCTTTCGGACTGCTGATGCCTCTATCTTTTAGCCGCTGAATCAAGTCGCTGACTACTGCGGCAATCTCCGAGCTGCCTTCTTCAAAGTCTAACATTATTTTATCTCCTTCTGTATTTATCCCCATAGCCACAAGGATCCAGATACCATCAGCTAGCCTTACTCCATCGATCATGAGGCCTAGAATATCGTGTTTCGTTAGAGAACGAGAGCGTAGGTAGTCTAGTTGCTCTAAGCTTTTTTCATACCACATTCTACTGGCCGCACTTTTGCTTAGGGACTTGGAGTTTATGCGTGCGGAACCTCGCTGGGATAAGCCTTACTCCATGTAGGATACTACTTCTTCGAATAGGTTCCGCTGAGTGGAGGCTGCTTTGTAGACTTCTAGGGGCACTTCGCCTTCAGATGTCCTTACTCTGGGTCGTTTTACTGGCTCCTTTTCGCCGTCTAGGTAAACGCTGCCTTGTTCGCTTTATGAAGGCTTATATTTAGCTCCGCAGAGGAGTCACTTCTTACTCCATTACATCGCATAGAGCCATTCTGACGCTCTAGCGGAGCGTTTGTTGTAGTATCCACAGCCTCGTGTTCTGGGGATTGCGCTAGTATATTCCTTAAGTTAGTTTCATTCACGGTTGTTGGTTGTTTTAAAACCATGCTAGCGCATGGTATAACAATTAACCAACAGCCTATTTAACGACTCAGAAAACACTTCCATAAAAGACCATACAGCCTAAAAACACAAAGGTAATCTAACTAGAATAAGACCTCATAATGAAACAAAGATAATCAGCTAAATCTCTGCTCGAATGGTCCTCCACTTCACACAACCGCACCAGCTTGTGATTTATACTATCATACTGCTCCAACGTTAACCTATCAAAAATCTCTGCTTTACCTCTCATTTTCTCTTCTATAATAGTAAGCAAATTTAGATCACTACAAGTTAACATAACATCCAAACCTTCATCGACGAATAACCAGAACGACTTCTTTTCCAACACCCCAAAATAACTAATTAATCCATAAACTGAACTACTCTCAAAAATACCCCGCAACTCTAACAGCCTATTTGCTGAGAACAACTGTGGCAAAAATGGAATAAGCAAAGAACGAAACTTACCACTCAGGGAAATCAAAGAATTAACGTCTAACTCTTGTAGGCGTTCAGGACACGCTTTTATGAAAGCCTTCAGGCAGATGAACTGAGTCTTCCTAGAACCACTATGTATACCTTCCAGAAAATAGCTAACATCTTCAGGACGCGCATAATCGGCTAAATAATAGAAGCTAGCCCCTTTCTCTGATTTATAAATCAAATAACAGTCCTCACTGTAGAAACGATCTAAATAGTACTGTCCTAATTCTCTCAAGCTCCGATTACTAGCAAGCGCCAGCGTGAGCAGCTCATCTCTGCTAGGAATCTCCCCTGCATCAATTTGGGTAATAACTAGCTTTCGACGTATAAAAACTGATTGGTCAGCAAGAAGCCTTAATTTCTCTGAAACCAATATCTCTGAGTAGTCTACCTCATAAAGTAACAAGAAACGATTGAAGGGGTCTGGATCATCTAAAATACGAGACCTTAAACACCCATCATCTCTAAAGGACCACAAAAAAAGAAACCTTCTAAAAATAGGTGAAAACCTAAAAAAATCTTCTGTATTCATCTCACATGCTCTCACAAGAAGATCGCGTTTTATCTCCTTCAGCCCCAAATCTCCTCCTATCCTCTCCTTACGTGATAAATAGAGAATCAGCCCCTGATTTGCATATATTGAATCAGCTGGAAGCAACTTGAAGTTAGCTAATATCCAATCTCTAGCGATAAGCTGAATAGCCGGCACCCAGTCCTGCAGCCGCAGTAGAATTCGATTTTCATCACCAACAACAAAACGATCAATTAAAGCCTGCATACACCTCTCACGGACATATCCAGAATTATCAATAGAGCCAATCCAATTCAACAGCCTAGAATCATAATGGTCTAGATCAGGCATATGGTTACTATAAAACCATGTTCTTCGCTCATAATCGTTCCATAATGTATCAAATGAAAAGCCTTCGATGCTCTCCTCAACTGAGTTAACAATTACACCACCATCATCTCTCATAATTAAACGCTTTAGTTGCTCCTTCATCTTTACAGATAATAAATGAATGTTTCTCCAAATTTTGTCTAATAATTTTCTAATGAGCCGGTAAAACATCACTGAGGCGTCCTAGACGTATGAAATCATGAAAAAATATTTGCTATCACTCTCCACCATCACCTCCGTCTCCATCACCACCAGAGTCACCATCACAGCCTAAACCGACATCGATCGAATTTGAATACCCGTCTACCGCTATTAACCCAACGTGATGCTTAAGATGTGGAATATGCGCTTTCCATTCAATATCACCAGTTTCCTTCTTGAGTCGATAAAGAGTTCCATACGAAAATGCATACAACCTATCAGATGTCTCCAGAAGACTGACTAGATCGTTACCCGTTTTGAAAAAACCATCTTTCAATAGCACTTCCCAAATCTGCCTTCCAGATAACTTATCTAAGGCGTAAACACGTCCGCGTCCTCCAACGAATATCTGAGTGAAATGTGTCAAAAATATTAAGAAAAACTAAAATGACATTTACACTCTACTCTGTCAAGTGTCCCAAGGGCACCATGGAGCCCTAGTGGCACGCCATAAAACATTCTAAATAATGCAGGTAATTGCCTAATTATAGTCATTGGATAGTCCTGTATCCCATTGAATGTTACAAATATTGCAAACTAGCAATTTTTGTAATTTATCATCTACTAACTGCTCCAAATCTGTCTCTCCGCATTGAGGGCATGGCAGATGTGATAAGAATTTATTTTCTAACCATAAGCCTAGTAGACCAAATATAATTACTGATGACATACCACAGGCCGAAGTAGCCCGTGATATATTTTTAGTCTTATCTAAATAGACTCCAAATCCAAAGAGACCGAATGCAAAAGGAGCTACTATTAAAATAGCCTTTATCCTAGTGCGTGTAGAATATTTTTTTTAAACCTTACGTTTCATATTGTTATCTATGAACTTAAATAAAATTTATGCTCTTCGCTGTCAAGGCTCCGAATATATTCTACAGAAATGATCACAGACCATCTAATAACCATAATCTTCTAAACACACTAGATGGCCAATTCAACATCTTACCCATAAAATATACTCAACTTTTAATTGATGATGTTGTAATGCGCTTCGTGTGAATAATCAAATCATTCTCACAAGTTATTCATTTTATACTCGCAACAGTATCACAAAACTAAGCTACTAACCTAAGCAAGCAATCCATAAACGCAGCCCCCCACCAAAAAAAAAACTCATCACATCATCACATCATCACTCAACATCTCAACATCTCAACATCTCAACATCTCAACATCTCAACATCTCAACATCTCAACTCTCAACTCTCCGCAATAAGAAATATTCAAATGAACACTACATTAATTAATTAAACCTTATTATACAGATAAAACATTTAATTGAATACCATTAAAACAGGCAAAAAACACTGACAACAAACAATTATACTAGATTATTTAAGTTAAATTTCCAATTCTACAAAACGTTTAATTTAAACAAATTAAAATAAATCGTAAAACACTAACAACAATTAACTTAATTCAATATTTACTAAAAAAACACAACAAAAAAATTAACCCAATAATACCAAGATATGCCCAACAATAACGAGAATAATACAGAAAATTCAGCGCACCCAACCAGAGCAGCGGCTTAATGACCAGCTCTGGATCAGCCACCTCACCCACCAAAAAATACAGCTTAAAACTAAAAAACGATCAACCAAACCATCGCCACCAAATCCCACCAAAAAAAACTCAAAACAAAAAGTAACCCCGGCACTAAAAAAAACAAACCAGTCAAACAACTGATTCAATCAACCGCTTAAATCAATTGATTAAATCAACAGCTTACTTCAAAATACGATCTACCAGCTACTACTATTATATCACTCACCAGCTACTCTAATAAAAAAACCACTTCGAATATTTCTGGAAGTTAACCACCTACTACTATAATAAATCCACATGGAAGAATTCACTCACATCGACCCCCAAAACCAACCAGGTATGGTAGACGTATCCCATAAAGACACCACCCAACGTCAAGCAGTAGCACAATGCACCGTAGAGCTCGGTGAAGAGTTAATGAACAAGCTCGTCTCCAATGACATCCAATCAAAAAAAGGCCCCGTCTTTCAAACCGCAATCATAGCCGGCACAATGGCAGTCAAAAGAACCGCAGACCTCATCCCATTCTGCCACCCCCTACCACTCGAAAAATGTAAATTCAAGATCGAACCCATAAGCTCCACAGCCATCTCCATCAGATGCACCTGCCTAACCAATGCTCGTACTGGCATCGAAATGGAAGCTCTCACTGGAGCCACTATAGCAGCTCTCACTATCTACGATATGTGCAAGGCGGTCAATAAAGCAATCATCATCTCAGAAACCAAACTCATCAGCAAAACTGGAGGAAAATCAGACTTCATCACCCAATAAAAACACCCATCATGATAACAGGAATAATACTAGTAGGAGGAAAATCTAGTCGCATGGGCGAAGACAAATCAGTCATCGCATACCACAACAATCAACCAGAATACTCCCGCCTTTATAATATCCTAGATGATCTCTGCTCCCAGACCTTCCTATGTAAAAGGAAAGAACAAAATTACGATCTCCCGCACATCACAGACTCAGGCGACGGACCTCTCACAGCCATAGCCACCGCCGCAAAACTGAACCCACATTCCCCCCTCATCATCATAGCCTGTGATACCCCACTCCTCACATCAAATGACATCCAGCACCTTATCGCCCAGCGAGACCCATCTAAAATGGCAACCTGCTACTCCAGTCACATCGACAACAAACCTGAACCACTCTGCGCCATCTACGAGCCCACATTCTTCCCCACCATCATCAGCGCCGTCGAAGAAGAACAACACTGCCCAAGACAACTACTAGAGAAACATATCATCAAAACCATCCCCCTTGAGAACAAACACGCACTCATGAACGCTAATTCCCCAGCCGAAAAAATCGAGGTAAACGCCATCTTAAACAACACCAGAACCACTAAAAACATCGAAATAAAATACTTCGCACAGCTAAAAGAACTCGCAGGAAAAGATACAGAAAGCATAAAAACACAATCCTGCACACCAGCTGGTCTATTCGAAGAAATAAAACAACGCTACCAGTTCCCCCACAAACAAAAAAATCTAATGCTAGCCATCAATGAAGAATTCTCATCCTGGGACCACATCCTCAACGAAGGAGACGAAGTCGTCTTCATACCACCAGTCGCCGGCGGATAAAAAAACTCCTTCATCAAAAAAATAATCACTCATCCTTCATAACCTTCAACATATCGTAGAAAGCCATCAGCACGATAAACAACGTATAAAATCCAACCAAACACCAAAATATACTAAACCTAACTACCCCTCCCTTCAACCAATCATCAATCACCCAAGTCCCAATCCCCACCAAAACCAAAAGAAAAATCACCAACTGAGTCATCATCTTCCTCCTCAGCTCCCGGTCATGTAATATCCCCTTAGCCAGTGCCAAACACGTTTTAACATATCCATGCTCTCTCATCGCTCTCTTCTATACATTAAATGCTATAATTAGCCAGATTCCCTAACGTAACTTCTCATACGCCTCCCAAAAAGCCTTTGTCTGCTTCTCACATGGAACCAACTCCACCACCAGCGGCGTCACACCACCCTCTATCTCCAAATCATCTACCGTATCCACCCGCTGATAATCCCACCCCCACATCATCGCCCAAGACTCAAAACTAAACGCATGCTCGTTCGTAATAATCCCCCTCTGAGCAGCATCCATCCCCCTCACCCTTGGTAACCTGTCAAATATCCTACCACCACCATTGTTCATCACCACAATTACCCGCCCCTCAGCCTCACAATCATGAAGCAAACTAGGAGCAGACATATCATACAAAGCCGTTAAATCACCCACCAGTATCCACGCATCATCGATGCCATGTGTCCAGCCAGCCCACGTAGCAAGCTGACCATCTATTCCATTCGCCCCCCTATTAGCCCTCACTAGCTCATGCGGCACAGACTTATCCCGTTGCGCAAACATCCCCCACTCACGTATCGGCAAGCTATTCCCAAGATAAACACTCTCCGCCATCGTAGCATAAACAGATGTCATCCTCACATACGACGGCTCACTATCAGGAAACATCTCTAACAGCTCATCAATCTGTGCCGCCCTTCTCCCATTCCCACGTAATAAATCCATCACATCACCCACCTCAGCCACCTCGCCCACCCCCTTAATAATACGGCTCAGACTACCACATATCGTCTCGCTCACCCTCGCTAAACCACTAAAACCAGTCCGACTCAGATTCAAAACCTCCACCCCAGGCATCTCCTCCAAATCACGCCAAAACCTCCCTACAGGAACATCTCCTATCCGTAACACCTTAGCCACTCTCACATCCCTAAGCATCTTATCCGGATCCACAACTACCAAATCTCCTAACAACTCCCTTAACCCCGAAGTCGGATCCGCCACCACAGGTATCTTTAAAACCTTCAAAAAAGCAAAAACCTCAGACCTATCCTCAGGCTCCAATCCACCCAGACACACAACCACCCCCTTCCACACATCATCAAAAAAACGCACCAGCCCAGAAACATCTATCTTCTCTCTAACCGCACTCCACTCACCCAGCTTCATATCACCAGAATCAACCTCTTCACCTCCAGACCTACCACCCCCCTCACCTAAACATATATTCAAATGCCATGGCTCCCTCCCACTCCAACCATCAAATAAATCAACCTCAGACACCTCACCACCTACCATATCAATATCCACACAACGCCCCACATAACCACCAAATATCCCCACCTGCTCAATCGCCTGCGGCGCCCCACTCCCCCTATAATCAGACGGCCTATCCGCACTCATCACCAGCAACGGACGCCCCTGATAATAGCTCTCCACCACCGCCGGCATAAGCTCAGCCACAGCTGTCCCAGATGTAGTAATCACAGCACACGGCTCCCGCGTATCCATCATACGCCCCAGAGCATAAAACCCCGCAGCTCGCTCCTCAAAATGAGACCACACCACCACATCCTCACTCTCCAAAAGCGCAGCTATCAACGGAATATTTCGCGCACCAGAACACACCACATACTCCTTCACGCCATGAGCCAAGCACTCACCTATCACCATCCGAGCTATATCCATATCATTCACCCCACCTCTTTACATCCCACCCACCAACTTGTCCACCATTTCAGACCATCAACAGTTCAATTTATAATTCTTCACAAAACCTCATAAATCATAAAAAATCTCCTATCACTCATCTAAAATATGTGAAAAATAACCTAATTACACCACCTTCAATATACCACAATGAGTAACATCAATAAGAGTGACTACAGCCTAGTTGGAAAAAATGCCTCACTTGCCGTAAAAAATGGTTTAGCCGAAGCAAACTGGTACACCACCCCACTCACCAGAACCCAGCTCAAATCCCTTCTCACCCGAAGCAACTTCCCCGCAATACGTGATACCCTAATCTGGTTCTCCCTTCTCATAGCCTTCGGCATATTAGGTTACATTACCTGGGGCTCATGGCTCACCATCATACCCTTCCTAGCATACGGAGTTATCTACGCATCCAGCTCAGACTCTCGCTGGCACGAGTCCAGCCACGGAACAGCATTCAAGTCAGACTGGATGAACGAAGCACTCTATGAAGTCGCTTCTTTCATGGTGCTTCGCGAATCCATACCCTGGCGTTGGAGCCACACCAGACATCATAGCGATACCATCATCGTAGGACGTGACCCAGAAATAGCCGTCCCAAGACCACCAGACATAAAAGCCCTCATCATGAGCTTCTTTAATCTAAAAACATGGCCTAAATACATAAAAAATATCAGCCTCCACAGCCTAGGAAAACTAACGGATGAAGAAAAAACCTACATCCCTGAAGACCAATACCAGCCCACATTCAACCGCGCCAGAATCTACATATCCATATACGCCATCGTAATCATCCTATGCTTATTCCATAACAGCATCCTACCACTCATGTATATAGGTCTTCCTAATCTATACGGAGCCTGGCTCATGCCCATCTACGGATACACTCAGCACACCGGCCTCGCTGAAAATGTCCTAGATCACAGACTAAATTGCCGCACCATCTACATGAATCCTATTAATAGATTCCTCTACTGGAACATGAACTACCACACAGAACACCACATGTTCCCACTCGTCCCATATCACAAGTTACCAGAATTACACCGCCTCATCAAAGAGGACTGCCCTAAACCCTACAACAGCCTAATCGAAGCCTATAAAGAAATCATCCCCACTGTCAGAAAACAAATATCAGACCCCACATACTTCATAAAACGCCAACTCCCAGCAAAAACAAAAAAACATAACACGTATAAACAAGCTGAAACATTCCACTCCACCAACAACCCAGACCCAGACGGATGGATAGAAATCTGTGAAGCAAGCCACCTCGCAACAGAAGATGTCATACGCTTTGATCATCACGACCACACCTATGCCATCTATCAATCCCAACAAGGCAGCTATCACGCCACAGCCGGAATCTGCACTCACGGAAATACCCACCTCGCAGAAGGACTCGTCAAAGGAAACCTCATAGAATGCCCTAAACACAACGGCAGATTCAACTTCAAAGACGGTTCTCCGGCGCGTAAGCCAGTCTGCACCGCACTGAAAACCTACCCAGTAAAGCTTCAAGACAAAGCACTCTGGCTAAACATCAACCCCATAACCAAATGCTCTAATAATATCAAAGAAACAACCCACACATTCAAAGTAGTCGCAAACAAATCTGTTTCCACATTCATCAGAGAACTCATCATAGAAACAACTAAGCATGAAACCCTCACATACAAGCCAGGTGACTACTTACAGTTTCAAATCCCAAAATTCTCTAACATCAAGCTTACTGACATCCAAATAGACCAGCCATACAGAACAGTCTGGGATAATCTCATAAAACAAAACATCAGCCCAGCTCACAATAAAACAAACGTAAAACGAAATTACTCCATAGCCACAAACCCAGCTAAAGATAAACAGCTAAAATTCAACATCAGAATCGCACTCCCACCAGAGAACTCAGATCACCCACTAGGCACAGGATCCGCATACATGCACCAACTAAAACCAGGTGATGAAATCAAAGCACTCGGCCCATACGGAGATTTCCATATCAAAGAAACTCAGCATGAAATGATCTATCTAGGCGGCGGTGCAGGCATGGCTCCACTAAGAGCACATATCTCATATCTGCTAGAAACCCTAGATTCAAAACGCAAGATCAGTTTCTGGTATGGCGCAAGATCACAGCAAGAACTATTCTATGAAGAATATTTTCAAGACCTTACTAAAAAATTCCCAAACTTCAGCTTCCACGTCGCCTTGTCTAATGAAAAAAATCACCCATCAATCCCATACGGATTCATCCATCAGCACTTAAATGATACATACCTCTCAACACACAGTAACCTAGATAAAATCGAGTTCTACCTCTGCGGACCACCACCCATGATCAACGCTTGCACAAATCTATTCTCAAAACTAAATATCCCTAAATCGAACATCGCATCAGACGAGTTTTCCTAAACATAATTAACCTAACTCTATCTAACATCAATCCATGGAATACACACCATTCGCTAACACTCACCACCAACTCTCCAAAATAGCATTCGGAGCAATGGGACTAAACTGCGCTTTCGGAAACTTCGCAGAAAATGACCTCATCAAGTCCATTCATCATACCCTAGACCAAGGCGTGAATGTCATAGACACCGCCCGCGCATACATGGACTCAGAAAAAATCGTCGGAAAAGCTCTAAAATCATGGTCTGGGGACTTACCCTTCATCGCATCCAAGGCCATTCCCTCCGAAGCCCCAAACAACCCCGGATGGGGAATCCCTAATCCAGCAGACATAGCCTACCCAGAAGGCTCCATCAGAAAAAGCGTCGAAACTTCCTTAATGACACTAAACCTTGATACCATTGACCTAATGCAACTACACCAGTTCTGGGGGCAGTTTCACGACGAAGGAACATGGATGAGTGAGCTACAGGATCTTAAACAAGAAGGTAAAATCAAACACATCGGAATCTCCATCGTAGATCATCGCCATGACGGTGCACTAAGCATCGTCAGATCTGGACTAATTGACTCCGTCCAGACCATCGTCAATATCTTCGACCCCCTAGCCTTTGACACCCTCATCCCAGCTTGTCAGCAATCCAACGTCTTCGTCATCGCCCGATGTATTCTCGATGAAGGAGGCCTAACAGGAATGCTCGCACACGACACAAAATTTGACCCAGGTGACTTCAGAGCAGACTACTTTGAACACGGCCCCAGATCCGAATACATCAAACGCGTTGAACGTCTAAAACAATACATCCCAGAGCATGCAGAATCTCTAGCAGAACTTGCCATAAGATACGCCATCTCACACCCAGGCGTCTCAACCGCATGCATTTCTATGCATATCCCAAAATTCGCTAACGAAAATATAAAGTCCATCGCAAAAGGCCCACTCCCTGAAAATATATTTCAAGAAATACGGCGCAATCACCGCTGGCTTCACAATCTCTACGAAGGTAAATACTTCCCAAATGAGCAAGAACAAGCAGACAACCTAGGTGTCGGTAGCTTTAAAACCATGCAAGGAAATCAATCACTAGAATTTTAAGATCATACCAATGAATATCCACCAACTAAAAGGAAAAGACTTCGCCGGTGAACTAAGCCCAGAAGCAACCAGTATCATACTACCTTACGCACCATCAGACCCAGACTCATTCAAAATCGAAGACACTGACCTAGCTCTTGCCCGCTCAGAACACGGACTTGCCAAGCACGAAATAGCACTACCCACTCCCACACCATCAGTCCAGGACCTAACTATTCCTGCCGAAAACAAAAAAATCACCATCAGAACATACACCCCGCAGCTACAACAGGACGAACCACTCCCCATATTCATCTATGCACACGGCGGCTGCTGGGCTTTCTGTAGCCTCGATAGCCACAACAGAATATGCCACTACATAGCACATCACGCTCAGTGCATCGTAGTCTCTGTCGATTACGCCCTCGCACCAGAACACCCATTCCCCACCGGTCTCAATGATTACTACAACGCTATCCTATGGTGCCACGAAAACGCCTCTACAATAGGCGCTAACCCCTCCAAAATGGCAGTTGGAGGAGACAGCGCAGGAGGAAATTTAGCCGCAGTTGCTGCACAAAAATTAGCCAATGAAACAAAAATACCCCTCAGCCTCCAAGTCCTTATTTACCCCATCTGCGATGTCCCAGCTCCCCACTCCCAATCTATAATAAAATACGCAGAAGACTACTTCTTCACCCTCGAAATGCTAGAATGGACAGCGTCATTATACATCCAGTCTCCAGACATCCACCCCACCAGCAACCCACTAATATCTCCCATAGCAGGAAATATATCACCATCCCTAAGCCCAGCATTTTTCGTCATCGCCGAGTGTGATGTATTACGCGACCAAGGCATAGCATATGCAGAAAAACTCCATCAAAATAACATCAAAACCAAATGCATACAATACCAAGGAATGCCTCACGCATTCGTTGCAATGGCAGGCTCACTCAGCCTAGGCAAACAAGCTCTAGACGACTGCGCATATCAACTTAAAAACGCATTCAAAATAGAAAAGAATTAACCATTCAACAAAAAACATGTTAACCAAATCATTATGAAACTAGGAATTATCAATAGCGCCTTCGATCAAGTCGGCATCGATACCAAAACAGGACTAGAACACATCGCCCGTATCGGCTTTGATTCAGTAGATATTTTCACCGAGGCCATGACCATAGAAAAAGATGAAGTCAAATCCATCATAGACACCTGTGAGAAACACGACCTCCCCATCATTTCAACCGTCATGGTTGCAGCCGGATTAGTAGATTTTAATAAAAGCGTGAGAGACTTCCACATCACCAGAACCAAAAAATTCATTGATCTAGCAGAACAATTTCAAAGCAAAAACCTACTACTGGTTCTCGGTGAATATATCTGGCAGCGTGAAGTCATCCCACCACAAGATCAATGGAACTGGGGTGTAGAATGTGTCAGAGAATTAGGAGAATACGCAGCGAATAAAGGAATAGAAATAGCTCTAGAACTAGAACCATTCAGAATGAGCCTGCTTAATAATATACCAGAAATGGTCAGATTCATTCACGACTGTGACGTAGAAAGCGTTAAAGCAAATATCGATATAAGCCACCTCGTTCTATCAGACAGCAGCCCTCATGAACTTTCTAAATTAAAAGGAATAGCCAATCATGTCCACATCAGTGATTGTGACGGACAAGTACACGGAGACCTCCCACCAGGACGTGGAGTCGTAAAATTCTCTCCATACCTACAGGCCATTAAAGAACTAAACTTCGACGGAGCCATCTCGCTAGAACTAGAATATTCACCAGATCCAGAACGAATCGTAGAATGGGTAGAAGAAGCCTACATCGCTACCAATGAACTCATGAAACAACTTGATCTCCGCTCCTAAAATAATAAATGCAAAAAGCTATCTCAGAGCATTTCGGAACAACCCCATGCGGAAAGAGTGTAGAAAAATACACTCTCACGAACGCTTCGGGCATGCTCTGTAAAATACTAACATACGGCGGCACCATCACAGAATGGTCGCTTCTCAGTAACCACGGTGAACGCATAGATACCGTTCTCGGGTTCTCAGAATTTAACAGCTACCTGGGAGATCACCCACACTTCGGAGCCATCATAGGAAGAGTAGCAGGAAGAATTACTAACGGAATATTCTCATTAAATGGAACAGAATACCAACTAGAAATCAATGACCCTCCAAACCACCTCCACGGCGGAAGTAATGGATTAGACAAAAAAATCTGGCAGGTTGAATACTCAGACAGAAACAACCTAACATTATCCTACCAAAGCCCAGAGGAAAGAGGATACCCAGGTAATGTTAACTTCACTACTGAATACTCACTCAGTGAAACCGGAGAGCTATCCATCACACACAACGCTAAAACAGATAAAGCTACTCCCATCAATCTAACATGCCACGCATATTTTAACCTCAACGGAGCTGGAGACATCCTAGATCATGAACTCGAGATCCACGCCCAGTCATACGCTGCAACCAATGTCTATGGAACCTTACTAAACCAAGAACCCATAAAAGTAACAGGCTCAAATACCTTCCTCACACCTACCAAAATTCGCAATATTCTACCCCACATACCATACGAACATGGCGACCTCTACTTCCTAAATAACCCTCATAGCAAACTCATTCACGCAGCAACTCTGAAAGAACCTATCAGCGGACGGTCACTCACAGTCAAAACCACTAACCCATGCCTGCAACTCTACTTAGGAAAACATATTTCTGACCAGATAATTGGAAAAAAACAAATCAATTACGGAGCATTCTCAGGACTTTGCCTAGAATGCCAAAACTACCCAGATGCTGTCAATAAATCACAATTCGGTAATATCATCATCCATCCTGATCAACCATATAAACAGCAAACCATCTACCTTCTATCTAACTAAACCACTATCATGAGCGATCAAGATTCTACAGAATACGGCATTAGCACCCCAAAACATGACATCATGATCAAAGCACCACACCTAGACTACTTGCCTCAGCTACCTCAAGACCTTAATACACCCATCGGTCTAATAGGTGCCGGTGGCATTTCAGAATACCACCTCAAAGCCTAC
The DNA here is from genome assembly GCA_937934595.1 of uncultured Verrucomicrobiales bacterium. GTDB lineage: Bacteria > Verrucomicrobiota > Verrucomicrobiia > Verrucomicrobiales > Akkermansiaceae > Rubritalea. Next base: position 14,502 of record CALGZA010000119.1, read on the forward strand.
AAAAAAGCCGGACTCAACGTAGCCGCAATAGCAAACAGAAACCTTGAAAAAGCAAAATCCCGATGCAATGAATTCTTCCCAAACGCAACAACTCACAGCAACTACCATGACATATTAAACAACCATAAAATCAAAGTCATCGATGTAACCACACACGTAGATACACGCACCAACATTATCGCAGACTGCCTTAAAGCAGGTAAACACGTTCTCAGCCAGAAGCCGCTTGTAACAGACCTAACAGATGCAGAAAAACTCATCCAGACAGCAAAAGAAAATAACGTCCTATTAGCTGTCAACCAAAACGGACGATGGGCACCACACTTCTCTTATATCAGAAATGCTATTGCTTCAGGGATTATCGGCGAAATCACATCAGTAGATTTTTCTCTACAATGGGACCAAACTTGGATTGCTAATTTAAAACAATACGAGGAAATGAAACACCTCATCCTACATGACTTCGGAATTCACTGGTTTGACATATTAACCACTTTCTTCCCAGATCAAAAGCCCACAAAAATTTATGCCTCAGCCACCAAATCCTTAAAACAAGACTACCAGCCACCCTCACTAGCTGCCGCCATCATCTCATACCCACATGCTCAAGCTACCATCTCATTCAATGCACACACAAAATTAGGTGAAGAAGATGTCACTACCATCATAGGATCAAAAGGAACACTCAGATCCAGAGGCCCAGGACTAAACGAACAACCAAAAATAGAACTATTCCTCGAAAACGGAAACGCACAAGTCGACCTCAAAGGTAATTGGTTCTCCAACGGTTTCCTCGGCACCATGTGCGAGCTACTCTGCGCCATTGAACAAAACCGCCAACCATCAAACAGCGCAAAAAATGCCATACCAGGCCTCCAGCTCTGCTTCGCAGCAGTCAAAAGCGCAGAAACAGGTGAAGCCATCTCACCCCACAAAGTAACTCACTTATTCAAAAAATAACTCCTGCCATCATCCCCCCCCTGTAGACAAAGACCTTAATTTTTCCTCCAGAAGTTTCACATGGATATTACGCCTCAATGCATCCTGATAGACTCCTTCTTTTCCTATAAAAAACGCATGATAACAAACATAGTTTCCTCTGAAGTTAAATGTCCCAGTAAGCGAACCACGGTAAATAATCTCATTCTTCTCTCCCACATATAAAGATATCTCACTTCCACACTCATAACGAAATATTTCTGTAACCCAACTCCTAGGATGTTGCCTCTCAGAAACGATAAGCTGAGAAGCATCAAATTGATAACCTTCATCATCCACTGCATCAGAAGCATCTTTCTTCTCAACAATGAAAAACCACCCTTCAGAACCATCAGGTATCGTATACAAACACTCAGAATCTCTAAACGGATAAACAAAACAGATAATAGCCAAAACCACCACAGTCACCGAACATAGAATCTTTGTCATAATAACTATTTAAACTAAAATGAAGAATCATCAAATCACATGTTAAATAAAACCTACATAACAAACCTCTCCAAGAGCCATACACCAAGGACTCATCTAACAACCAATAACTTTCATTCGGAACCAGCGCTCCATGCAGCAACAAGCTGGCAATGGTTCTGGTATTCCAAAAGATGAAGCTATCCATTAAAAATAAGGGATTCAAAATGCGGTGGCTCTATCAACAACAATACAGCCAAAGCAATAAGAGCTAAACCAAATACCCCATCAATCAAATGAGCCCGCTCTTGGTAAAATCGCTTAATGCCCGAGACCTGAAGCAACCTCACCCACAAACACCACAAAACCAAACCTTCCATAAATACCGTTACCCACAGAATCATAGCCCAACCACTCACTCCTAAGCCAGAAATCTCACCTCCTTCCATCTCCAAAAAAGGCATAGTCACACCTCCTAAAAAAATAACAACTTTAGGATTAAGCATATTACACAAAAAACCCACCTTCCAATACCCCAAAAAACCCACACGCTCAGAAACAAGCGAACCAACATCCTCAACTCGAAACACCGACTTCTTATTAACCGATCTCAACAACTGATACGCAAGCCATAGCAAATAACCAGATGCCGCATACTTAATCCACCCATAGATCGCCTCATTCTCAGCCAAAACATAAGCCAAGCCAGACACCGCTATACCAGCATGAATCATCAACCCTGAAGCAATACCGCAAGCCGTAGCCATCCCTGCTACTTTTCCATCAGCGAGCGACACCCGAGTCAAAAGAACCATATCAGGCCCAGGGCTAAACTGCCCTACCGCCATAATCACAAAAAATGTCAGCCATTCAATCATTCCTACATCAAACTCTTCAACCAGATTCTAAACACAATAAAAAAGACGAAAAAAATCAAAAAAATCGCCCCCATTTAATACGCATCTGCTTGACATTCACACATTTTCACAATAACACCGCATCCTTGCTGCGTCGGAAACGCAGTTTTAACCAATACATAATCATGAAATCAGACATCCATCCAGACTACCATCCAGTCATCTTCCAAGACATGACTTCAGGTAAGCGCTACTTCACTCGCTCTACTGCTAAATCAGACAAAACTGAAACGGTAGACGGTGTAGATTACTTCGTCATCTCAGCTGGTGTCACAGCTGACACACACCCATTCTTCACAGGTAAATCAACCTTCGTGGATACTGAAGGACGTATCGACAAGTTCACAAAGCGTTTCGGTTCGGTTCGCCGCGCCAAGAAGCCATCACTCAGCGAATAACATCGCTAGTAACTGGCTTACATTGGCTTTTTCATAAAGCCAAAAATAAATCATTTTCAATCAAAAGCCATCTTGTTCTGCAAGATGGCTTTTCTCTTATTCCATTCGGACAAGTAATAATACCACTTGAACTGTTAGAATGGTATAAAGAGCCGAAAAACACCTTATCCTAAACCAAATCAGACAAATAACAGAATAATTTTTGTGTCTATCAAGCAATAACGTAAGAATCATGCAGGTATAATGACTGAGGAATAACCCAGACAGCATCAAAAATCACCCACATCCACTCTCAATGTAAAACACGTCCTAAGATACCTCACCACAACCATGCCCATGATCTGTCCCTCAAATTGATATTTGAAAAATCAAAACAGTAAAAACAGTAATTACTTAAAAAGACTCACTAAAAGTCCCCTCGGTAACACCCAGCTTCTCCATAACATCCAGATCCTGCCATAGCATATGCCCATCTGACCTGCCATCCATCAACTGCTGGTATGCCTGAATCGTCATCAAAGCCTCATCCTTCGTCTCATCCAACAAATCAATACGATATTTACCCAAACCAGCTTTTACTAACTCATCATAAAATCTCGCTCCAGTCTGCGCCCTTCCATTAAACAACGTATTCCTACAGCCCACATCTGCCATTAAAGTATGTAACTGACCAACCCTATCCCTGAGCTGAACCTTATGCTTCTCACATGGCTTTCCACAGTCCTTTATACTAGTACCCTCACTCAGAAATGTACAGAACACACAGTGCTCCATATGAAACATCGGCATATGCTGATGAATCGTAAGCTCATACCAATTCTCAGGTGACTTATAAAGCATCTGCTTAACCTGATTTATATTCAAATCATAAGAAATCGTCAAATGGTCTAAATGACCCTGCTCCTTAAGAATACGCGCCGTAAGCGGATTAGCACAATTAAGAGAAAAGTCCCCTGTGCGGTAAAAACCCTCTCTATCCTTGAAATACTCTATCGCTCCTAAGTTACGTATCAAAACACCATCAGCATCAGCCTTATCTATAAACTTAAAGTAACCCACTTCACTAGGCTTCTGTATCCTCGGCGTTGCCAAATGTATCGTAGCTTCTAATCCTGAATCCCTTACTATCTTTACAGCTTCCTTATACATCCTTATATCTTCATAATCTGCATATATACGCTTAATCCCAGCCTCTAAAGCAGCCTCTACCTGATAGGAATGCCTCGTCAAAATACTCAACTCGTTCTCCACCTCCTGCTCATCGCCCATCACCGGAAACAAATCACTAATCTCATTCTCAGAACGCTCATAAACATCAGTAATCACTACTCGCTGATCAAGCTCACTCACCAGACTCCTACGCAGTCTATTTAATGCAGAAACAGGCATCATCACATCACCTACCAACCTATTCTCCAACTTACCTAACTCATACTCCGTCTCCCCCAGTCGCGATAACTGCTTCTCTAACAGATCAGTATTCACCGGCCTATTCTGTGCTTCTACAAGTAATTCATCAGACTTCACACTCACCCCACCACTGGTCAAAACCATCGCCTCCCCCACACATCCACTCACTTCTATATTTAGCTTCTCCCTCTTTAACTTAGGCTTCACATTCTTCCACAGTGCCTTCACCTCAGAGTTCAACTTGGGATCATCAGTCTTCCATATCCCCTGGCCCACACGCACCCGCACCCAGTCTATATTTGAATGCTTCTCATGAAACTTAACCTTATCGCCATCCACACGGAAAACCCTCCCTCCCTGCTCCTCATTTCTATCCTCACCAGCATCAAAAACAATCCCATCCCCTGATTTCAAATCCGTAGTCCCAGTCCACTTCACCTGCACATAACCCCTACCTACCTGTGTTATCTCTCCCACATAAGCCCCTCGCTTCTTGCCAAATCTACCATGCGTCAAATAAGGATGATTCGTACCCTCTAACCAACCCGTCGAAAGCCCACGTGAAAAGGTCATCTCAAGCGCATACCTATCCCTTTCAGTTACCGTAGAATCACGCTGCGCCACTGCATCATCGATAGCCTTACGGTATACCTTCGTAACCGCAGCCACATATTCAGGGGTCTTCAAACGCCCCTCTATCTTAAATGATACCACCCCCTGCTCAATCAACCTCGGAATCACATCCACAGCCGCCAAGTCCTGTGGACTCAACAAGTAACGCACCTCTTCCATCTCCTTCGTCTCACCATCCACCACCAACTCATAAGGCATACGACAAGCCTGCGCACACTCACCCCTATTTGCAGATCGCTTCCCCAGTGACTCACTCGTCAAGCACTGCCCAGAATAAGCCACGCACAACGCACCATGTACAAAAACCTCCAAAGGAACACATTCCCTCGGCTTAAATTTACCAATATCACTAACAGACAGCTCTCTAGCTAAAACCGCCCTCTCCAACTGATACAGAGAATCAACAAATTCTAACCCCTCAGGAGAAGTCAACGTCATCTGCGTAGAAGCATGTATCTCCAAACCCGGAGCAACATGACGAGCAATACGAGCAAGCCCCAAATCCTGAACAATAATAGCATCCACACCACTCTCCTCCAAGTATCTCAACTGCGCCTCCGCTGCCTCTAACTCACCAGTAAATATCAAAGTATTCATCGTCACAAAACCCCTAACCCCATGCGCATGCAAAAACTTCATCAGCTCAGGCAAATCTTCCTCAGTGAAATTATCCGCTCGCAGCCGAGCATTAAACTTACTCAATCCAAAGAAAATAGCATCCGCACCATTTACCACCGCTGCCTTAGCACAATCCCAGTTACCTGCCGGGGATAGAAGCTCAGGGTCACGATGATACTCAGGAGTTGGAGCAGAATGCTCAGCTTGTGGTAAGTCAGACATAAGATCGACACAGTAAGCCAACCTATCCCCAAGGTCAATCAATCTGAACAATCATAACAAAATGTTTGCCTCTCATATGACATCCACTAAACTAATCCACTAACATCACAGCACCACCAATACCTAGCTACTCCACATATGAAGCGCATCGCCACCACAGCCCTCACCATATTCACATCCATATCGCTTACCCTCCAAGCCTCAGAAAATCATAAGGAAAAACAAATCACTCTGTCCGAATTCAAATTCTCTCATCCCATCGTCGGAGCAAATCCAACAAAAAACTTCCTCAGCGGTAAAGTCGTCATCCTCGAATACTGGGGCATCGGATGAGCACCCTGCATCGAAGGCCTACCACATCTAGTTCAGATGGATAACAAATTCAGAAACAAAGGCCTCGCTATCATCGGGGCAGAATGTCACGAAGCAACTAATAAGCAAATCAAAGCAATAACCAATAAAGCAAAAGTCACATTCACCATCACAAAAAAAGTAACCGGACCACCCATCATCAGAGGACTACCAACAGCACTCGTATTCAACACTAAAGGAATACTCATCTACCAAGGTCAACACCAATCACCAAAATTCAAAAAAATCATCACCGATGCACTCAAAAAAGTAGACCTCAAAAAAATCACCCTCACAAACATAAAAATATCCACTAAACCCCAAACTAAAAAAAAACAACCACCTCCAACCTCAAAAAACTAAACTAACCATCCCCAGCACTAAAATCCCAAAACATTAAAACTGATTCAACTATCTACCCTCCTCACCACTTCAATGCATCAACCACCTCCCGTGAATAATTCTCGGGCCAATGAGCCGGAGCCATACCTCGCTCACATTTCAAATAAGGATCCAGCCTCAGCAATGAAGCCACATCCACACTCTTAGTCGTGCCTCGATGCATATTACTCAATAAAGAATCAATCCCATGCGACCCCAAAGTCACCCACTCAAAAGACAAAAAACGCTTCTTTCCACTATCCCACACAGCCTTACCTAACAAACTCCCATCATAAGTATCCTTACACCACTTCGAGTCAGCCACCAATTTCAATTTCCCCCTATATCGAATCTCCACCTGATCTCCCTTAGCTGAAACCACCTCCATCCCCACATCAGCCACACGGATATGCTCTCTCCACCATGCCGATCTCCCCGTTATCATATGGCTATTCAACAGCACTCTAGACACCACCTCAGGCTTCATCACCTCTTTCTCACCCTTCTTTAAAACCCCCGGTATAAAACAAAGCTTCTCCACCCCAGAAAACCACAATTTATCCACCGTCACATAAGACGGATGACGAATATCAAACAACTCCATCTCAGGAAAAACATAAGAACGCGATGTATTCCTAAGCCGTAACCAACCCGCAGGAACATCCTTTCTATCAGCCACCCGCATCGATCTATCAGTTTCCTTTAAAACCTCCACACCCAGCCTTTCCCCCTTAGACAGCTTCTTATAGGCCACTATACTCTGCTCCAACTGCCTATGCATCTCACCCACATCAGGCACCGGCCACCCCCAGTTTATCTTCTTCAGCAACTTCCCAGATGGAGTAACCACAAAAACCCCCTGATGAATCCCATGCGCATGACCAGAAAGAGAACGCCTCAGAAACTGATATTCACCTTTCGCCTTCATTGCATCAGATAGCCCATTATAACGTACATCGCTACTTGCCACACTCACACACTCTTTTTGGAGTAACTCAACAAACCTCTTACTCTGCAAGGCAGACTGCCTTACCTTAACACCATTCTGTCAACAATTAGACCGATGATCACCAAAAAACAAAATCATCACAATCGGCTTATCATCCTTATACCCCTCACGCTGCCCATCTAAAACATTACTCTTCCAGTCAACCTTCTGATAAAGTAACTCATCACCAGACTGCAAGGCATGCCTAACAACTTCATCATATGTCTTCCAACTCAACTCCTCAGGCGCTCTAACACTCAACCGATCCGCCAGAACCACTTGACTAAGCAAACTACAAATAAAACCCCAAAATAAAATCCTCATAACTAACACTTTAAATAATTAATTCATAAATTACAATCCCAAAACAACACCAACAACACCACCAAAAATCACAACTAACCAAACAGGCATCCACTTCTTATACAGCAACAACCCCATACTAAACACCACCATCACCCCAATAAAATCAACCACTACACCCGCTCTCAACATCGAAACAAGTGCAGCCAGTATCAATCCAACCACCGCAGCACTTGCCCCCTTTAACCCATCTCGTATAGCTCCCATATGCTTGTAAGCATTCCAAATAGGCATACCCACAGCCAATAAAATCATCCCAGGAAGAAAAATAGCAACTGTGCCTAACAAACCACCCACCCAAGGATTCTCCATGACTAAAGCACCCATATAAGAACCTATAGTGAACATCGGCCCAGGTACAGCCTGAGATATACCATACCCAGCTAAAAATTCATCCTGAGACATCAACCCGTTCCCCACAGTCTCAGCTTCTAACAAAGGCAAAACCACATGACCTCCCCCAAAAACCATCGAACCCGTCTTAAACAACCCACCCAGCATCAATACTTCGCAACCAGAAAAACTCATTAAACACAATGTCATCACAACTATAACAAAACCGCACAACACTACCAAACTAATCACAGGATGCTTCACAACACCCACAGATTCACTATGCTCACCCCCCACTTTCCTGAACCAACAAATGCCTAATACACCACCTAACAGAATCAATAGTGGCTGCAACCAACCAAATTCAAATACAACCATAACAGAACACACCACCAAGCCTATCAACACACCCTTCACATCCGGACAAAGCTTCCTCTGCATTCCCACCACAGCATTCGCCACCACTGCCACCGCCACTAACTTAAGACCAGTAATCCAACCCCCGCCTACCCAGCCACTCAGAACATCCATCCCACTAACAAATAGAATCATCAAAATAACAGACGGCAGCGTAAAGCCCAGCCACGATCCTAGACCTCCCACCCACCCACCTCTCTCATAACCTATCGATGCACCTAATTGACTACTTGCAGGCCCTGGCATAAATTGACACACTGCTAATAACTCAGCAAACCTCTCATCACTCAGCCACCCCAAACGCCCCACATACGCATCCCTAAAATAAGCCAAATGCGCCACCGGACCACCAAAAGATGTCACCCCTAGCTTCAATGCCTCAAAAAAACATACCAAAAATCGCATAACCACAAATCAACAATTCAACCATGAAAGCAAAGCAAAAAATCTGCCTCATCGGCGGCACATTCGACCCCATACACCTAGGACACACTTACATCGCAGAAAAATGCCACCGCGAACTACACATGGATAAAGTCATCTTCCTCCCCTGCAAGCAATCCCCGCACAAACTTAACAAGCAAAACGCCCCAGACCACCACCGTCTCAAAATGTGCCAACTCGCCACCGCCTCACTCCCATGGGCAGAAGTAGATGACTACGACCTCACAGCACCAGCTCCCTCTTATTCATGGAGAACCGCAGAAATCATCAAGCAAAGATACCCAGACGCCACCCTATACTGGCTCATGGGAACTGACCAATGGGAAGCCATTCTAAAATGGGACCGCCCACTTCATCTCGCAAGCCTCGTCAACTTCATCGTCATTTCTAGAGGAAAAAAACCAAAACACATCAAAGAATTCCCATTCACCCACATCGACGGAATCCACACTGCATCAGCCACAGCCATCCGCCACCAGCCCCACTCACCACTCACTCAAGCCTGGCTAAACCCCACAGTCCTTAAATACACACTCACACATAAAGTTTATTAATTTGCAAAGTCACAAAAAACGTAGACAATAAATACATAAATTTACATAAAGAATCATGAAATATAAAACACTCATCAACACATCGTTGCTCAGTATCATCACCAGCTTATGTGTCCAAGCCGACAACACCAAACTAGCTCCCAATGATGAAAATGTAGCAGAAAAAAACAAAAAACCTCCTGTTACAAAAGAACTTTCTGAAAGAGCCAAGCAACTCAACACCCGCTTCAGTAACCTTCCCCTGGAAAAACGTTCAGAATACATCAAATTAAGATCAGACGCACACCGCTTCTTCTCAAAGAAAAGAACCTTCGAAACCCTCCTAAACCTTCACAAAATGAAAGCCATCTTCGATGAAGACCCTCTTGCATATAACCTATTTGGTGCCGTCTACGTAGAATTTAGAGACTTCCGTAACGCAAGAGCAATATTCAAAAAAGCCTTAATTGCAACAGAAAATGACCCTAAAGTCCTTTTCAACCTCGCTGAACTAGAATTCTGCGATAACAAATGGAAATCAGCCATCTCACACTTCAAAGCTCTCCTCAAAAGAGTCCCATCTGACATGAGCAATGATTTCACTAAAATCATAGAATTTAAAGTCATGCTTTGTAAACTCGCACTCTCAAAATCTGAAGATAGCAGCATCAGCGAATCACAAAAAAAGAAATACCTAGCTGAAGCAAAACAGCTAACCACCAAATACTCATACATGATCGACTCCCCATTCTACTATTACGCAAATGCAGCCATCGCATTCTACAATGAGGATAAAACAACAGCATCAACTCTAGTTCTAAAAGCAAAAAAAGTATACTCTAGCTCTCCTCAGCTACTCTCATCATGGGATGATACTCTAGTAGAATTCGGCTACATCCAGTCCCACTACGGTAAAAACCACAAGGAAGCACCTACTACAGAAATCACCCCATAGCTATCCATCTACCTCAGCAGACTAATTCCACTTCAGGAATGAAAAGAGACGAATG
>CALGZA010000120.1 GCA_937934595.1 uncultured Verrucomicrobiales bacterium
CTCAGACTCAGCCTACGACGGCTGGCAAAACTTCACCACCCCCGAGCAATACGCCTGGCGCAGCATCGCCACCAGATACAGACTCATCCTCTTTGAAGACGGAGAAGAAATCATCAAAAACTCCGGCACCCAGAACCAAAAACACACCCGCAAAGGATTCAAAGCAGAAGAAGTAGAAGCCACCCAAGAAAGTTCCGGGCACCTCAAGCTCTCCACCCTCCTCCTCCACCAGACCCGCTACTTCATCGACGGAGGCATCATCGGCAGTAAAGCCTTCCTCAAAGACACCATCCACCACCTAAAAGGCAACTACCTACACCCCAACCGCAAAAGCAACGGCAAAAAAATCCCCAACAAAAAACTAAAACTCTGGTCCCTGCGCCAACTCGAGTAACTCTCAGTTTAATTATATCTGCTTTACGAGAAAATACTCTATGCTATTAAGAGACAATGCAAGAGGAGAAGGAAGAAAAATCGGACAGCCAATTTCAGAATTTTATTAAACTCATCAGCCGTGTTTCTAAAATCGCGTCAGGCCTCAAAATCGCAGCCACCATCATCCTCATACCCTCTATTTTGATTCTCATCATGGGCCTTACTTACTTCTACTCTAATACTAGTGATCTAGGCCACTGGACATGGGGTATACCATGCTGCATCATGATAGCACCCATCCTCTGTATAGGAGTAGTCTGGTGGGTACTTGATTCCATCACCGCACTGCCAGAAATCTGTGCTCAAAACTCAGAACACCTGATCTCAGTAGTCAAGCATCACCGCAAAACCCTAGCGGTCACAGAAGGCAAAAGACTCAGCAAAATAAAATACCTCACCATCGTGGGCAAAGTCCTCTATGGTTCAACAGAAGTCATGGACGGCGTTAGCATGGTAGCATTCGCTGCCACCCCCCTATTCTGGATACTCTACGTAGCCTCATTCATTGGAACTATTATCATGTCCATAATCATGATCCTCACATGCTCATACCACTACTTCTTCATCTAAAAGAAACAATCAAAACTACCTTCCAGAAATATTCCTCCTACTCAGCATCCAACCTCAAAGCTGCATTTTGAGCCGCAGACTTCTTGGCACTTGCATTCACATCCTTAACATCAGTAAGACGCATTCCAACAGGTTTCGACACTCCAAACTCCTCCATAGTGACACCATACATCACATCAGCACGGCTCATAGTACGCTTACTATGCGTCACAATAATAAACTGAGACGTATCAATGAAACGATCCAAGACCCTGAGGAACCTGCCTATGTTAGATTCATCAAGAGGAGCATCTAACTCATCAAGAACACAAAAAGGAGCCGGTTTAATCTGGTAAATAGAAAACAACAAAGCCACTGCCGTCATTGACCTCTCACCTCCAGACAACAGCGTAATCGATTGAAGTTTCTTACCAGGTGGCTTAGCTATAATATCAATCCCACTTTCAAGCGGATCATCCTCATCAACAAGATGTAAATTAGCAGTCCCCTTTTCACCAAAGAGCAATTTAAACATCGCCTGAAAATTCTTGCGGATCTGCTCAAAAGTCTCAGAAAAACGCTTGCGTGTCTCTAGATTAATTCTCTCTATAACATCTATCAACTCATCCTTCGAATTAGTAAGATCTTCAAACTGTCCTTTAACAAAATTATGCCGCTCTTCCAGCTCGTCAAACTCCTCAATAGCATCCACATTAACAGGACCCATCGAGTCCAACTTACGCTTCAGCTCACCCACACTATTCTCCACAAAGTCCCAATCAGGACCTGACTCACCAGGAACTGCAGACAAGTCTACCTCACCACCTCCATCCTCCCTTTCTGATTCCACTACCTCATAACTATTATCTGAATCCAGAGATAAACTATCACTCCGGTTACCACGCTGACGTGCCGTCTTCTGCTCTTCTACACAAGAAAGCAACAAATGAGAGTCAGGTCGAAAGACATGCAAATCCACTTGATATCGCTCTAACGTAGTCTCTAATAAATTTTCCAGCCTCAACTCAAACTTAGTCGCCTCTACTTCCTCCCTGCCCTTCTGCTCTGTCACCTTAGTCACCTGCTGTCGAATTTCTGTCGCAGCCTTCTCAGCAATATTGATAGCTTCTAACAAACCAGAACGACTAGCAGACGCCTCTTCTAATTGAGCCTCGAGCTGATTGGCTGCAACCGTATTAGATTCTATCTCTTCTAACAGACCACCACTCTCACTGTTCGCACTATCTACCCTTTCACGGAAGGCAATAATCTCACTCTCTCTCCTGCTGGTATGGTGCCTAAGCTCCTCTAATCTCGCGGCCATAGGCTGCTGCTGTTCTTCAGCAGACTGCATAGCACGCCGCTCAACAGCCAAATTAGTCTTTAGTTCATTTAGCCTACTCACTATATCCTGCTCACGCTGCATCTGCTCTTCCAAGTCTCTGCTAGCCATGAGCTGATCATTTTCCAACTCCTCTAGTCTCAGCCTCGATGAGCCCAAGTCTGCCTCCATCTCCTCACGCGTCCCCGTTGCATTCGTCTCTCGCTCACTGAGTTCTTTTCGTTCCCACTCCACATTGGATATCTTACTCTCAATAGATTCTACTTCCCTAGTAGCCAAACTCAACTGCCCCTGTAAAGTAGACTCATCCACTCGCGCCTTCTGCAACCTCTCACGAGCCACTTCCACAGCCTCCCTACTCTCAGAAACCTGTCTCTCCAAAAGCTCAAGCTTCTGCTTAGACTCATTTTCCTGCTCAGTCAGAGATTCCGTAAGAGCCTCTAAATCCCGAATCTCATTCTGCCTATCCAGCACAGAAGCACCCTCAGCTGATCCCTCTCCCCCCCTAATAACACCCTCAGCATTTAAAACAGCACCCTTCAATGAGGCAAAAGTAACATCAGGCAGCTGCGACCTCAGCTTCAGAGCCGTAGCCAAATCCTCTACAATCAAAACATTAGCCAAAATTCTCTCAATGATCGGAGTCACCACCTTATCACTCTTCACCTTATCCACCGCCCACGCTATACCACCCTCAGGCAGATGCATCAACTGCACCTCACTCTGAGTCGGAATAAAATCCTCAGGCACAATAGCTGCCTGACCCATCTTCTTCAAAGTCAACACATCAATAATAGACTCAGCCAACATCGAATCCCTAACCAAAACTGTCTGCAATTGAGCTCCTAGAGCAGACTCAACAGCACTCGTAAAATCACCATCAACCTGTATGAAATTTGCTAACACACCGCGTATCCCAGGCTCATACAAATCCTTATCATCCAACCCAGACAATACCGCCTGAGTGCCCTGCTCCAGACCCTCACCCGTCCTCACCAACTGTTTAAGCACCTCCAATCGAGAAGAAGACTTAGCCAATGCCTTATGCTGATCAGATGCAGCCTCACGAGTAGCATCCAAAGATCCCCTATACTTCTGAAAACTCCTCTCACTAGTCTCAAATTGCTCAGCAAGACCAGCTAACTTAGACACCCTCGCCTCTAAATCCTCAGCTGTCTTTTGCCTCTCAGCAAAAGCTTCCTCCCTCTCCAGCCTTAACTTATCCTCCTCTTCAGCAAGCTGCCTTGAACGCTCCCTGTTGCCCTCAAACTGAGCCATCGCACTCTCTATCTTAGCCTGAGCCGCCGCTATCAATGACTGTGTCCTGTTAGACTCCACGCGAGACTCCCTTAACTGTGACTCCTTCTCTTCTCGCTGCGCCCTTGCAGATGCCCGCTTCGCTTCCTGCTCAGCTAACGTATACTCCGCTTTTGATATCTTAGCTGTAATCTCACCCAACGACACAGTAGCAAACTGCAAATCCATCTCCTGCTGACCTAACTTCTGCCTCGTCTCCTCAATCTCAGCCTCATTTTGCTCGATCCTAGTCAATAACTCTGCCTGCCGCTCATTATTAAACGCTATTTTACTCTGAGCAGCATTAGCTCTATTACGCCTCTCATTAAGCTGCTGCCGTATCTCAGACAACTGACTCTCTAACTCCTGAGCTCTATCCCTCGCCGTAATTACAGCCTGCTCCTTCTCTGGTAAATCTTGCTCTATCTCCAGCTCTCGAACCTCCAGAGATCTCACAGAACGCCTTAACTCCTCAGCTTGCCCCTTAATCTCTATATACTTCCGATGATTAAGATGAGTATCCAGAACCCTAACATTCTTAGCCAACGTCTGATACCTCTTAGCCTTAGCAACCTGACGCCTCAGAGAATTCATTCTCCTCTCTTGCTCCGCTATCACATCACTTACACGCAACAAATTAGCCTGTGTATAATCCAGCTTGCGCAAAGCCTCCTTCTTCTCCTTCTTAAACTTAGTTATCCCCGCTGCCTCCTCAAAAACCTGCCTCCTGTCTTCAGGCTTAGAAGACAAAAGCATATCTATCTTACCCTGTTCCATTATAGAATAAGCCGTTCGCCCTATCCCAGTATCCATGAACAAATCATGAATATCACGCAGCCTACATATCGTTCCATTGATTCTATACTCGCTCTTCCCATCACGGAAAACTCGGCGAGTAATACTCACCTCATTATATTCCACTTTAAGAGCCTCCTCACAGTCTCCTAAAGTCAAAGTAACCTCCGCCATACCCAGTGGCTTACGCTTATCCGTACCATTAAAAATAACATCAGCCATCTCTCCACCTCGTAAGGCTTTAGCACTAGTCTCACCCAGAACCCATCTTATAGCATCCACCACATTGCTCTTTCCACAGCCATTAGGGCCAACTATTCCTGTCACACCCTTATGAAACTCAAACTTCGTCTTATTCGCGAAAGACTTGAAACCGTTTATATCGAGTGATTTTAAATACATAATTCTGTAAGCTATAATGAAGAGAGCAGAAACAAACACTCAAAGGTTTACACAAGAGCACCCATTTCATGATCTCCCATACCCATAACTAGCATCAACCTAATATCCAAGCTGAAATACTAAAAAACACAAAATGAAGCACTTTCATTTAAAGTTAAATCAACATGTAGTGCTTCAGCAAATTAATCAAACTAAACTAAATCGCTATCATTAGACCACAATAATCAGAAATAATAAATATACCTGAAATTATTTTGAGCCCTCATATCATACTGTAAAACAAAGATGACTAATTACAGAATAATTTCTTGCTACCCCCTAAACATGACAAAGAAGCTCTACGAGCAGAACAAATACAACACACGCAGACACGAAAAAACTTCATCCCACCTCTATAAAAAAGATCACTACCTAAAATAAAACACAGTCTCCATTGGTATTATTAGATACTCGCATAACTTTTAATCCCAAAAAACATAATCACCTAATTGAAACAAGATATCAGCCGCTAAAAAAAATCTAAAAAAGCTATAAAAAACCACACATTTAACCGCAGAAATCACACCTTGACAGCAAGTTACGAATATCGAAATATACACACTATGATTAAATGTAGCACCCAAACGATTACCATATTTATTAGTATCCTTCTAGCATTACCCGCTTGCGCCAAAGTAACAGTTTTAATAGGATTTAAAGACAAAGCAGACCCTATTAAACTAAATCTTCCCGCACAATTCTCGCTCACATCTTCTAAAACTCCCAAGCTACTAATTGCTCGCGGAATTAAAGTTTCTCCTACTGACTACCCATACAGCATCAATTGTGAATCAAAAAAAGAAGCCTTACACCTCCTACAGATCCTCAAGTCTAACCCTCTTGTTCAATACGCCGAAATATCGACCACAGGCAAAGTCAAAGGCCTGAACCCCAACGACCCTCAGTTATTTTTCCAATGGCATCATCCAATAATCGCTACTCCTGACGCGTGGGAAACTACTACAGGATCTCCAAATATTACTGTAGCCATAATCGATACAGGAATTAATGCCAACCTAACGGAATTTAACAACCGCATTGTTCCAGGATATGATTTTGCTAATGATGACAATGACCCATCAGACGACTCCGGTCACGGAACACGTGTTGCTGCTATAGGATTTGCTAGTGGAAATAACGGCTTTGGAACAGCAGGAATCGATTGGCAATGCCGAATTATGCCTATAAAAGTTGCAGACGCCTCCGGAGCACTCAATGACCTCGACGTAGCAGACGGCATCAATTTTGCAGTTTCTAATGGTGCTAATGTGATCAATTTATCTCTTGGACTAAACGGAGTCTCACAAACAATGACTAATGCAATTAACAATGCCATCGATAACGGCTGCATAGTGATAGCAGCCGCCTCATCTGGTAACCAAGACGGCCTAAGTTTCCCAGCCTCACTTCCTCAAGTCATCGCTGTTGGCGCAACTGATAGCAACGAACTAAAGCATGACACAAGCGGTGTCAGTAGCGCGCTCGACCTAGTAGCACCTGGAAAAAGTGTGTGGACTACAAACGCTAATGGATCAATAACATCACGGAGTGGCACCTCTTATTCCACACCAATCGTCTCCGGTACCGCCACCCTCCTTCTAGCCTTAGACCCCTCTCTAACTCAGTCTCAAGTAGAAAATATTTTACGTGCATCTGCAGACGATCAAGTTGGAAACGCCGCCGACACGCTAGGTTTTGACACCACCTACGGTCATGGAAGACTCAATGTCCACTCTGCAGTTCTTCTACTCGGTGGAATCATCCAAGGACCTACTGTCTCTTTTGCAACAGGATCTAACTTCCCCACCCTAACTTGGAAAGCTCCCGCTAATACAACTAACAAGAAGCCCTACACCTTTGAATATTCTAATGATTTAAAGCTATGGACCTCATTCTCTTCGCACCCATCCTTGAATGCACTAACTAATGGCACAGTCTCTTATACAGACAACGGCTCACTCACCGCCCCACTAGGCACATCAAGATTCTACCGTTATAAAATCACCCCATAAATTTCACAGGAATCACTCTAACAGAAAATCACAATGAGCAATTTTATCTCTAACATAAACTAAATCAAAATGATACTCAGTTAATCAGAAGCTATACATTAGCCATCCAGAGATTTCATCAGCTGGTTTCAAGGCTCCTTATCAACAGCTTCCATCAGATAGAAACTGTAAGCTCACAAGAATATGCATACTGACACCAAAAGTGTATGATAACGGTTTTTCCACCTTTTTGAAGTTAATGTAAAACTACTCACCGTAAGCGTAATAGATCAAGCTAGATATTAATACCTTCTATAAGAACTATTACTCATTTCCATAGTCCTTATTCCACCAACGACTAAGACCTGGAAATACCACACCAACTAGCCCAATAATCATAACGATACATCCAACAATAGATAAAGTCTCTCCAAAAGAATAACCTTGCATCGAATCAGCTATTGCCTAAAGCCCCATACCCAAAGCGCCCCCTAGCGATAAAATTGCATATTTCATAATAAATCATATCTAACAGATTTTTAATATCTAAGTCCAACCAATTAACTCAAAACTAAAAAAATTCACTCAACGACTCCCGTAACAAAAAATTGTGTTTCAAAAATACGCTTGAGAAATCTGGGATGGTTTAGCTCTATATCTAAAAGCTCATTATTATCCAAAATTTGGACACCCAACGCCTCATAACCCCTATAAGTTGTCGTCTTACCTACATCTCTCAGCTTCCCCCCCTTAGCTTTAAAAGAGGCTTCAAGAACAATATTCATACTAGATGCATATCTTTTCCCATCAACAAAAACAACTTCAAACTCATGCTCAGGACCAAAAGGATCATTTCCATCTACCGCATGACGCTTTACCACGATCAATAACTCCTTCCCTAATCGCTCACCTAACTGCCCCACCAGCTTATAACGGTTAGACATATCTCTTACAAGCAAGTTCTCTCGTATAGTTCTATAGCGGTAAATCCTCTTACCTCCTTTTTCTTTGATAAAGTAAACCTGCTTAGCTCGAAAATCACCTATCTCATTAATATGAGGACAGTCGGAACCTAACATATCTTCTATACTTATCCTATAGAATTGATGCTTGCTAAGACCACCTTTTATCACTCTCGTAGTAGCTAAAGTCACATCATAATTGATAGTTACCTTCTTCTTACTAACGTCACCAACTGCACCAATATGCTCCTTTCCATTAATTAAAATTTTCTTATTCAGCGACACAAAAACAGCTTCAAAAACTTCATCAAAGTCATCGACCAAGCTCTCCTGCTCAGACTCTCTAACTTCAGGTAATCCACCAGCTAATAAACTAATAGAAAAACCTACAAAAATTAAACATGCATAGAACACTTTCAACATAATGAACATTATATCCAAAATCACAATTCCACAACAAGTCAAAAAACACCATATAACAAAATAGCTATAAAGCATTCCAACACCACAAACAGTCTACCAAAAAGCCTCTCAAAAAATCACAACCCCACCTGCCTACCGCCATCCTTCAACTGACCATCCCCCCTTATCCTATACTGATATGATGTTAACTCAACCAGTCCCATAGGCCCACGCGCATGCAACTTATCCGTAGAAATACCTATCTCTGCTCCAAAACCAAACTCCTCACCATCTGAAAACCTTGTAGAAACATTATGATACACACACGCCGAATCAACCATACTCATAAAACGTTCAGCCCGCTCATCACTTCGCGTAATAATCACATCGCTATGATGAGAACCGTAATGATTCACATGCTCAATAGCCTCTTCTATACTATCAACAACCTTCACAGAAACTACAAGATCAAGATACTCAGTTGACCAATCCTCATCACACGCTAACACTGCTCCTCTCAATATCCCACAAGTCACCTCACATCCTCGTATCTCAACACCACGCATCTCAAGGCGCTCACTCAGCTTAGGTAAAAAATCAACCGCTATCTCACCATCCACAAGCACTGTCTCCAATGCATTACATCCAGAACACTTCTGAGTCTTCCCGTCATCTATAATAGCTACAGCCTGCTCCTGATCAGCATCTCTATCCACAAAAGCATGACAAATACCATCATAATGCTTGATAACAGGCATAACAGCCATCGACACCACCGCCTTAATCAACCCCTCACCACCACGAGGAATAATAACATCCAGATACTCCCCCATACCCGCCAATACACGAACTGACTCACGGTCTGTAAAAGGAACCAACTGAATAGCCCCCTCTGGCAACCCCTCAGTTTCACCACCTTCCTGCAGAGCTTTTGCCAAAGCCATATTAGATGAAATCGCCTCAGAGCCTCCGCGTAAAATCGTAGCATTCCCTGACTTCAAACAAAGCACTGCAGCATCAGAGGTTACATTAGGACGCGACTCATAAATAATACCAATCACCCCTATAGGAACACGCACCTTCTCAATCTGTATACCATTTGGCCTAGTCACCAAATCCAACTGCTCACCCACCGGATCTGGTAGCCCTGACACCTGTTCTATTCCAGCCGCTATCGCCTCCACACGCTCACCATTTAGCACCAACCGCTCACGCATAGAACCCTTGATACCACGCGCATCTGCCGCCTCCAAATCCCGCGCATTAGCTTCTAAGATCAACCTCGCATTCGTCCTAACAGACGAGGCCATCGCAAGTAATATCGCCGATTTCCTCTCCGCACTTAGGAGCGATAACTCCAACGCCGCCCGTCTCCCCATTCTTCCCATTGCGTAGACTTGATCATAGATTTCTTCTGAGGTCATTTCTAACTAATATGAAAAATCTCACCACTAAGCAACAAAAGATAAAGACATAACCCTAAACCCTTCGTCTAACCAAGTAACATAATTAAGCTAATAATATGGCTTCAACATAAAGTAGCAAATAGGACCAGTAACAGCCACATAAAGCCATACAGGAAACACCCACTTAGC
>CALGZA010000121.1 GCA_937934595.1 uncultured Verrucomicrobiales bacterium
AGTCGACTTTAAATAAGCCGTAAGCAGCCGATTATGCTGAACAATATCAGCATCCGCTAGCCCACAGCGCTCTACTAATAACAAAGCAAGCTGGCATTGGAAAGTAACCGAATGATAACTCCCATAGCCCGGTCCACGCAGCGGCCCATTCGGATATTTCTCGAGCTCCACCCCGTTCACCCCAGCTGACCATAGACCTGCCGTATCTCTGTAACTGTATAGCTGCTTAGACAACCGCTCTATCACACTCACCACACTACTATCACTAGTCAGTAAATAATATTCACATAAAGTAATCAACTGAAAACCAAGATACCAATTTGCATTAGAATTAGCAGACGCATTATATAATACCCCTTTCTCAGTCACAAAATGCGCTAATGCCCTCGCGTCACCAGTAGCTAATAAAGCCAACAACTCCGTCCTAAGCTTCCCCTTATGTTGTGTATTAAATACAAAATCAATCGCCTCACTTACTATCCTATTACACTTCGCACAGTTAGCCGGAGCCGTAGCACTCCAAGACCCCTTACCAGCAACTGCCAATGAAACTACCCGTCCGCTACTAAGCCTAATAGCCACACTGCCACCACCATTCCTAGACTCTATCTCATCCAGAAATTCTCCAAAAACATACTCCCTATCAAACGTCCTAGCCCCTAAATTATTAATCTCAGAAACCGTCTCACCCACATTCAGTTTCCCCGCCGCAGGAGAGCCAGGATAAACCCTAATAATGGTCTGACTAGCATTAACCTCAAATCCAAACACCCCCCAATGCCGGTCCCCAAAAGCCCCAAATACATTGCCCGCAAAGCCCAGCACAAATATCATTGCTAAAAATAATCTCGTATAGTTTTTCATCACTTCCTTTATAAAATAATTAATACTTATCCATTAACCACAGCTATTAATCTCCACCAAAGAAACAATCCAAGAATCAGAAGACCCTCTAATCCATAGATTTAAGATCTACTTATGACTTATCGCACAAAATATTAGCTAATCAACATAATAAAATACGAGAAAAAACGAACATCATATTATGAAAAAATAAAACAAAGCTAAACACCTTCACATAAAGTGCCTGCCAAAAAAAAATCCAACCAATATAGTGACACTAATACCATTTGAACTGTTAGAATGGATTGATAGCAAAGCAAGATAGCAAACCAAGATAGCAAGAGTAGCAAGGCAAGAGGAAAGCGCATAGTGGACTATGCAACTGACGCACAGCAAAGCTAATCTTCCTTAATAGATTCACACCAAAACATCAGCTTTGCAGCCATAATAAAATCCTTAAAACCACCAGCAGGACAGAACAACTATCAAGATCAGATAACTACCAACGAAACCCCTCCCCTCCACGAAACTCCTCATACCTGCTAGGCAAAACAGCATCAGTATCCTTCATAAAAACATCTAACACCCTCTTAAGCTCATCCCTTTTTCCCACCTCCTTATCCACCAAATTAACACTCTCAGAAGGGTCATCCACTAAATGATAAAGCTCCAACCCCTTCTTATAATAAAATTGAATCAACTTCCAGTCACCCACCCTAACAGCAGAACTAGGAATCCCACCCTGATTCCCCCAATGCGGGTAATGCCAAAACAAAGCACGCGCCTTCCGTGGCATCCTCAACTGCCCCATAATACTCAGCCCATCAACATGGTCACCTCCCTGTAAATCTTTACCACATGCCTCTAACAAAGTCGGAAAAAAATCAGTACTTGTAACCAATAAATCAGAAACCATACCACCTTTCGTCACCGCCGGCACCCTCAGTAACAACGGCTCCCTTATCCCACCCTCATACATCCACCCCTTACCAGCACGCAACGGAAAATTCGAAGTCGGGGACCCCTCAGAAGTCGAAAGCCCACCATTATCAGAAAAAAACACAATCACCGTATCCTCATACTTCCCAGACTCCTTCAGCCCTCTTATAACCTTACCCACAGCCTCATCCATCGCCTCCACCATCGCACCGTAAATCACATGATTTTGCACCGCCCTAACCTTCCGCGGAAACTCCTCCCTAAATAAATCTACACCCTTCATAGCCAAACCATCAGACTTCGCCTGGTACTTCTTCACCAAGTCATCCCTTCCCATTAACGGTGTATGAACCGAATAAAATGACAACAAAGCAAAAAATGGCTTCTTACAAGAACGCATAAAACGCACCGTCTCCCCAGCCAGCCTATCCGGCAAATGCTCACCACCAGGACCATCACTCAGATACTTATTACCATAAGGAGAAAAATACTTATTCCCACCATAAGGCCCACCCCGTTCCAACCCACCCTTATTAACATCAAACCCATGATCAGTAGGCAGTGAACCCTCACCACCCAAATGCCACTTCCCAGCAAAAAACGTCGCATACCCATGCTTCTTAAACGCCTCAGGTAATGTCTCCAACTCCTTAGCCAACCTCTCCACATACGGCGCCGGAACCAAAGGCTTCACCCACCTCCTCGGAACAACCCTCCCATCAGCAGAATTAAAACCACCAAAATAATCCGTATTCCTCGTCCGCGCAGGATAACGCCCAGTCATCACAGAAGATCGAGTCGGCGAGCAAACAGGACTCGCCGCATACGCATTCGTAAACCTCACAGAATCAACCGCCAAAGCATCTAAATGCGGCGTCTCATAAAAACGAGACCCATAACAACCCAAATCCTTATAACCAAGATCATCTGCTAAAATAAACAACACATTCTTCTCACTCCCATTAACAACAGATACCGTCACCAACCAACACAAAGCCATACATAAATACCCAACATTCATACCCTCACCATAAACATCCAGAAATCAAAAATCAAGCAACCATCATAACCCCAACCACCCAACAAGCGGCCTAAAAGCAAACGCAAAACCCACCAAAGTAAATCCAAGCGTAGCAAGCATCCAAGGCCTACCTCGCTCATTCCCAGCACAAGCCCACTTCCCAATAAGAGCACCATAAGCCATCCCAGAAATATGCGCCACATTACTAATATTCATCCCACCAGTGAAAGTTAAAATAAAGCAAATCAACTGCCAAAATATCATCAACTTAATCGTCTGACCATTAAACCTCTCCAGAAAACCAGTCCACCTAGGCCAAGCAGTCCACATAAACCCACCAAAAGCATAAACCACCCCAGACATACCCACCCCAGGCCCCTCAATGCCATTAGCAAAAGCAGAACTAACAAACCCAGCAGCCACAACAAACAAAACCGTCTTTATCGTACCTATCCCACGCTCCATCAAAGGACCCAACTGAAACAACCACATCATATTAAAAGCAATATGCATAAAACTAAGATGGACAAAACAACCAGTCAAAAGCTTCCAACTAGGCTCAGAATATGAGTCCGCATAAAATGGCAAACCTAGCTTCTGTGTCATATCATACCAAGCCAATGAATCACCCTCATCTATAGAACCAAGCAAATAATGAACCACGCAACACCACAAAATCAACAAATACGTAAATATAGGTAATACCACCGGAAACGCCTCATACAGACGCGAATTTTTTGCGGGCCCAGCTTCAGCTGGATGATCTGGCGGAAATGTAATCTTCATCATATCTTAACTCTACCCCTCAGCCACCATACAACAACGGCGATGGAAAATAATTTGGCAATAATCTAACCCCACCACACACCTACGCAACCATAATATCCAAAAACAAATACCTACCAACAAACAAATACCACCAGCTACAACATCCATTTTTCAAAAAAATCGTAAAAACCAGCATTTTAGAGTTGCACATTACACTCTCTTAACGTAATTCTCTGCCCGCGTTACTAACGCAACTCACCAATAGGCCTATAGTGTAATTGGTAACACACCGGATTTTGATTCCGTATTTCCAGGTTCGAGTCCTGGTAGGCCTGCTCTCTATCTTGATAATTCATCTTCCAGCTCAGTATACGTTACTAACCTGTGCCAGTTATATCACTCAAGTCTTGTATCAAAAAAAACGGGCACTAATCAGCACCCGCCTATTATTAACTATAGTAAAAATACCTACATTTACTTAGCTCTCTTATAAACAAACCACCCCGGATGCCAGTTCTTCGCCTTGCCTGAAGTAAAACCTCCCCCTTCAACTAAGAGGAAAACCTCCCCCTTAAGAACTACCCCCCTCATATTCAGCGCTTGGTTCCTACTCAGATCTAAAAGTAATTTACCCTTCCAGAACAAAGTATCAATCCCAGTCTTACCACCTGGCCTCAGATCCAACTGCTTAAACACCGGCCTACCCGGCTTTAAATCCGCTACACTAGTAAAACCACTAGGCTCTTTCAAATAACCACTAACTACCCACTTACCAAATAACTTCTTCACATCCTTCGGCTTACCATCATAAACATACAGGTCCTCTTTCTTACCACTAGACTGCCATTTAGACGTCCGCATAGGAACAGACTTCAGATACTCCAGCCCACCCGGAGCACTAGACAAAGCACCATACAAAGAACGCTGGAAAAAATCCGCCGCAGTATACATATCCACTCCTCCACGCGCAGTATATCGTGCAGGGAATTGCGCATAAACCTTACCTAAAACTTTAGCTCCAAGCTGCTGCACCTCAGGCTGCGCTGACTTAAGTTGAGAAGTCAAACCACGAACCGAGCCAAAAGGAACAGCACGGCGATTATTCAACAGCTTCCGCCCATATATAGGTAACAACCTCTTATAATACTTAGGATCAGTAACAACTTTATTCAACACCGTCATCGCCGCCATACTCAACCACCACTCATCATGCTCTAACCAATAAACCAATCGATCAATATGCGACTCTATCACCTTACCATCACAAGCATTAAGACACATTATAGCATTATACACAACCCACCAAGACTCTTTAGGGTCATGAATCATACCAGTAAGCAACTCAACCATCTCAGAAGTCAAGCGCCCTCCCCTCATTGGCCTCCTCTTAAAGACCCCATAAATCGCCATCGCACCTGCCTGCCTCCCTCGCGCATCCTTTGACTTTAGCAACTTCACAATCAAAGCATCTCGCTTGAACTTATAAATAGCATCCACAGCATAACGCCTTATGCCATGGTCTTGGTGATGCGCATACTCAAGCAACTTCTCATCACTAATCTTAGGATTCATCAAAACACGGTAAGCCGGCCAAGAAGAATGCCTAGCCAGCTGCTCCGCATCTAACTTACCTCGTGTCAGCCCAGTTCCCGCTATCGGATCCAAACTATAAAACTCCTCATCAGCACCATTCCCCCATGGTCGCCTAGGCAGCTGATATGACTTAGAGAATTTCGTCTTAGCAGCACCAGTCATACGCAGAGTCTTACGCGGAACCGTATAAGACAATGCCATCCCCGTCCCCCACACCGCATTATCATAACGCCCACCACCTCCTACAATTCCAAAAGAACCATCAAAATTACGAGAAATATCATAAAACCACTGCCTGTTATCCATAAACTCACGGTGCTTAGTCGGCTTCTTCTCCGCCATAAGACCCATCGAAGCCCCCCTCCATATCTCTCCTATACCACCACCAGTATGCCCATGGTTCAGCCAAGATGTAGAATAAAAACTCTTCACCGCAGAAACATCTCGCGCCTTAGCATAAATACTCTTCTCCCCCTCAGGCGTCAAAGACGCCGCCGCAGCCATAGTGAAAGCAAGAGCCCCCGTCTTCCCATTATCAACAAAACTCATCTCAGGCAAACCATCACCATAAGGAGTATTACCCCTACCAGCATAACGATAAAACTGCTTCAAAGTAGTCTGCAAAGTATACTCATCTACATCAGCACCACACTCTTTAGCCAAAAGCAAAAACGTAACTACATGAACCCCAGCCGCATTCAAATGAGCACCACCCATATAAGGAAATGTCAAGGTCACTCCCCGGTGGCTCCACCCACCATTATACATACTCCTCTTCGCATAATCAGTCAAAAGCTCAATCAAATGCATCACAGACTCATCACCAGTCCTTAAATAATACTCACAAAGCGCCGGCCCACCATAACCAACATTCCAAGTATAATAAGAATTACTAGTAATCTTCTTCACATTCTTATACTTCTCGACCAGCTCCTTTACCCATCCACGCGCAACCTCTAAATCCTTCTCCTCACCAGTTGAAAGCATAAATAATAACCCCAGCCCCTTCCTGTTAGGACCAGCGTGATTCCCTTTCTTAGCCAAATAATCAGCTAAGTTTCTGACTATTGCATCAGACTTCTTACACTTAAGCGGCCACCCCTTAGCATAAGCACCCAATACAGGAATAGTCACCAATACATCCTTTCGAACGCCTCCCTCACTAACTTTAAATCTCATCTTACCATCACTCGCCTCCACTTCAGCTATCATCCTCCCAAGCCACATCCTAGGATCTATATCCTTCAGCACCTTACCATTAATAGACTCTATTATCTGACCTGCCTTCAACTTCCCCATAGCAGGTGATCCCTTCTCTACACTCCTTACCTTCATGCCAAAGTTGGGCGCTATTATGTCTACACCTATCCCCACAGGACCAAACCTACTTATCGTATAATTCCGCTTCGCCGTAGGATGAGGATTAAAAAGAGGATGAACCTTATAATAATTTGACCCCTTAACTGCTCCAGTCAAATTATCAGCCGATTTACCAACAACTGGTAAAAACCAGCCCATTAACGTCAGCGCGTATAGTAAAAAAATGTTCATCGTCTTCATAAGCGTAAATAATAACTAATATAAATATTTGAAATATTATTTATGACCGAGGCACCAAATAAGTAAAGATATAAAGAATCACCAACAACAACACAGAAAAATATATACTAACAGAAAACTCAGTAACTATCCCCACCAAACCCACCAATTTTTGATTGCTAAATTAAACCCAACTCATAGCCTCAAAGCCATGTTAAATAAAATACACACTCAAGCTAAAATGCTACGCCTACTCATGCTTAGCACACTAGCACTTGCCAACATAAGCCTAAGCGCTCAAACCACCACCAAAGAAGAAACTATCATCAGCAAAAACTGTCAGAGCGCTAACTACACAGTCTGGTGATACTCCGTTGGTAAAGCTGCGGTCGGCAGAGAAAAAGGCGTACATGATGTCATCATGCTTGTCAGAAATAAACCCTTCGAAGAATGGATCACCGTCTACTATGACCCCCAAATCATCACAGAAGAAAAAATCCTCAAGCTACTACGCGAACGTAGATGCAAAAAATCCAAACCAATACGTAAAGAAAACGATCACATCACAGCAATGAACCCCTTCGCCAGTGCTGGCGATATCATTAAAATCAGAATAGCAAACCCCACTAAACATAAAGCCCCCCAAATAATCCTACCCGATGGATGGAAAATTACTGGAGACAAAAAAGGCGAAAAATACCCCGACGGAAAAACATACCTCTGCATAAGCGTCCCAGAAAACGCACCACAAAAAAAATACAATATCAGCCTTAAAATCGACAAAGAAAAAGTAATCAACGCAGAAGTAGAAATCGTCAAAGCCATCGGTAAACCAAAAAAGAAAGCAGCTAAAAACTAAAAATAATTAAGCAGCTAACAAACCAAATTACCTTATGACAAAAATCACCATACTGGGCTACTCAGCACTCATCATCGCAGGACTCCTAACTCCCCTCTTAGCAAAACAAATGCCTAGAGAAAACGTCATCGACATCCCCGCTGTGAGCGAAGACCTATGCATACATAACCTCTTCCAGTCCAATATGGTGATCCAAAGAAACAAACCCATCACCCTATGGGGATGGGCCACACCAGGTGAACAAATCACCACCACATTCGCAGGCAGCACACAAACAACCATCGCAGCACAAAACAGAAAATGGACAGTCACCTTCCCCGCTAAACCCGCCAGCACAAAACCAGCAGATATCCTCATCACAGGAAAAAATAAAAAAATCAAACTCACCAACATCCTCATCGGTGATGTCTGGATACTCGGAGGCCAAAGCAACATGGAATTCCCACTCCATAAAGTCGAAAACGGAAACCTCGAAATAGCATCAGCTAATTTCTCTAACATCCGCATACTAACCATCCCTAACAAAAGCAACCCTAAACCAAAACACGCCTTCCCCCGCCTCCATGAATGGAGCAGCTGGTCAAAGCGCCACTTCCGTAAAGGCGACTGGGACGTATGCTCTCCTAAAACAGTAAGAGAACTCTCCGCCATCGGATACGTATTCGCTCGCCGTATCCACATGACCACCCAGATACCCATCGGAATAATCGATGCCTCAGTCGGCGGCACCACCATAGAAACATGGACACCCATCGATGTCGTAAGAAAAAGCAAATCCACACACATTAAACAAATGATCTCCAACTGGGACAAAAAAGTAGCAGAATGGGACCCAGCTAAAGACCTAGAAATACAAATTCAAAAATACCAAAACAGAATCAACCAACTAAAACAAGCAGGCAAACCCATACCTCCAAACTTCAAAAAACCAACGCAAGAAAAACTAGGACCAGCTCACGATAGAAACTTCCCAGGTAACTACTTCGCAGGCATGATCAACCCCCTAAAAGGACTCAACGTCAAAGGAGCCATCTTCCACCAAGGATACAACAACTGCTTCGAAGGCACCCAGGGAGCCCAGATGTACCGTGACATATTCCCAAAAATGATCACAGCATGGCGCTCCGCCCTCAATGACCCACAGCTCCCATTCGGCATCCTCTCACTCTGCACAGCCGGCAAAAAACAAAACCTCAAAAACTACTCCTCACTCATGGGAGACACCGGCCCATTCATCAGAGAAGCCCAATACCAAACATTCCTCGAATTCTACAAAGCAGGTGACAAAAACATAGGCTTCACCAGCACCTATGACTTCCGCCGTAGATGGTACCACCCACAACTCAAACTCCCCGCTGGTGAGCGCGCCGCTCGCTGGGCACTCGCCTCACAATACGGTCAACAAAAAAGGTTCGGATGGAAACCACCCATGATCCTAAACATGATAACAGAAGACGGAAAAATCCTACTACACATGGATGTCACCGCACGCGCTACTGACGACGGCGGGACAACAGAAGGCTTCGCCATAGCAGGAACTGACCGTAAATTCCACCCCGCTAAAGCCGAATTCCTAGTCATCGGCAAAGGACGCAGAGGAAGACCAAAGGTAAACGATAAAATCATAGTCCTCACCAGCCCCATGGTCCCTAAACCCATCCACTTCCGCTACGCTTGGGCTCGTAACCCAATGGGAAATGTAAACGTAAAAGGAATACCGCTCCCCACACAACGAAGTGATAACTGGCCACTAGAAGAAGCCTTCATAGACGGAGAAATCAAAACCCTAAAAGGAAGACAAATCAACAACGCACTCAGCAAACAAGATCAAGACAGAGAAATCCATCAAGCACACCAAACCATCAAAAAGAAATAAACTCAACATTCCTAATTCCTAATTCAAAATTCCTAATTCAAAAAAACACCCCATCAGACTAAATAAAACAGACTAAGACAATACCCTAAGAAAACCAAAACCATCACACCAAGCCCTTAAAGAACTCGCAGACTTAAAGTCAAGTCCCGTAAATACAAAAAGTTGAGATAATGCTTATGAACACCCAACTTCTGCGACCCTCTTCCACCACCCATCCCGTAGATCTACCTACAATCACTTGTAACCACAACGACTTAACGCATAACTCACCCACCCCTGACAAGGAGCAAACTAAATACTTACCATTTTCATAAAACTTAAACTAACAGACTTGTCAGGGATTCTATGCAGTCACTTGTTAAACAGCTTTGTTAGCCTCACCATGCTGAATGAATTAAAATCCAATATCAATTGACCCTGATATCAAGCCACTAAAAATGTAAAAGACGACTCCCAAAATTATAGCTAACATAATGTAACTCCAAAGTAGGGCGACTAAACCTAAAGTCAGCGCAACGGAGCTAGTATCGAAATAGAAGTGAGCGGGACCTGAAGTATGAGACTTATTCCTTCTCTTTATGAAGCTTGCACATAACCCTAAAACTACAGCAACAAGACCAAATACAAATACACCTGTGTTCAAAACTTCAAACTTCCTGCTATTCTCTGATTTATCACTCTTTTTATTCAGAATCTTCTCCTTAAAATATCCTATCCCTTTTTCGTTAGGAGTATTACTCTTCGCTTCGTATGTTAAACCACCATTACCGCTTGAAAAAGCGAGAATAACAGCAAAAATACCAGAGGCAAGTGCCGTGAGACTAAATGTTAACTTAAGGTTTTTCATATACAAGCATGCTGTCTTTTAAGTATACAAATTAGCTGAAACGCGACACAAGCTCCAGTATAAAAACTCTAGCATAATCTAACTTCTATACACTCAACATGCTGTAAACTAGAAAAGGTTCAAGTCCATTGTTTAAATAGAAAGATCACAACAGAATCAACCTGCCAAAACAAATCATTGCACCTAACCAAATACCGCTTCCCAGATCGAGAAAGCCTTCTTGCTTTTCTCTTTTTTGAAGAGATTGACTTTAATTCCGACATCCCAACCTATAAATTAAATTATAACGCACGGCAATCTCTCGTCACCCCGAACACTTATATCTAGTTAATATCCATCGTCTTATACTAACTACAAATATAAAAAATCTTATAGCGAAAAAAGCCGACTCACATCGGTCAACGGCTCATCTAGCTCCTTATCAAAATAGAATTTGTCACCTTGCTCTACTCTTCCTTGAATAAACTACCTAACAAATCTAAAACCATAAGACCTAACAAAAATGTCTTCGCAATCTCGATGAAAATACGCGAAATACGTCAAAAGCTAAAAGCCAGAAATTAAGTCTCAATACATGGTAACCATCAAAGGATAAAACTCCAAATCAAGATCACATAACTAACAACCCCGTGAGCCCATACACCAAGGGCTCGTCCCACAACGGTTAGCTTTCATGCGGAGCTAGCACTCCGATAGAAAGCTTTCTTTGGCGTTCACTTATTTATGGGTACCATTTAGCGAAGTTCATTGGATTTTCATAGAGATTCAATAGACTATTCAATGTCGGGTTCTATATGCAAGTAATCAAGCGGGCTTAAAGCTGAGAAAGAGTATGGAAAGTTGACTACGCAACGGTCTCGGTGAAATCGAATCCAAAGGCCATCACCTAGCGAATTGGCTGCCATCGTCTTCCAATCACGAGTAAAACCTCGATCTTTGTATCCGTCCCACTGAAAAAGCCAGACCCATACGTCGCTATCTGCGTCTATATTCTGAGGATCACCAAGCAAACTTCTGATTTCCTCTCTACTTTTACCCTTTAAACCTCTGATCTCACCTCCATCACGGCGCTGACACATTGACAAACATCTCTCGGATTGAGGAATGTCTGCTAGTGGAGTTTGCTCTGACTGGAGATAAAAGCCTAATCCGATAACTATGGTCACTACTCCAATTATGGTTATGAGGTATTTCATTTTCTAGCGAGATTCTATGGCTCAAGCTCATCCTGAGCCAGACCGTGGTTTATAAAAATCAAAAGTCTAGAGTTTGCCTTGGCTACTTCTCCAGCACTGGGCCGCAGAAACCTATACAACTTCATTAAAATACCTAAATTCGCCATAAAAACAAAATACTACATCGGACTAGACCTGCACAAGGATACAGTTGCCATTGCATACACTAAACGGAGAAACCATCTACCACGGAACCTGTAGTGGAAGCAATACAGTCGCAGAGCATGCATTACGAAAGCTCGCTTAACAACTTGGTGCCTAGTTACAAGATCTCAACATCTGGTATAAAGCAGAGCCAACTAGATTCGTTCTTGGGAGAAGACTCATCCCACTCGGACTAGAATGCATTCTATGCTCAACCCCTAAAACCTAGCGCAAGCTAGGTGAAAAAATAAACAACAGACAACCGCGATGCACAAAAACTAGCCAAAATCTATAAAAACAGAGACACCACCCTAATGCGCATTCCACTAGAACTAGATGAAGTAATCCGTCATATATGCAGAGCCAGAACAGACGCAGTTGATGACCTATCAAGAGCTTAACAAAAACTTAACTCGTTCCGCCTCCCGCTTGGATTTAGATACACAGGAAAAGCTAGATGGACACCCGCTCACATGCTCTAACTCAGAGAACTCACCATGCCTACCGCTGCCCATAAAATAGTCTTAGAACACACATTCCGCACTTTCTCACGGTAGTTTTTTAGATTAATTCATTTTGCCTGCTTTTACTCTCTTCTACTTTTCTCTTTTTATTTTTGGTGGGATTAGGTAGATGCTTTCATCTAAGCCCAGTGCGTGGAGGTAGTGAATGGCTCGCTCTCTGATACCGCCAGGAGGAAGCCATCGTTGATCGCCGCATTTTAATATCGTAATGTCACGTAGATTACGCATAAAAAGATAGCCTGTC
>CALGZA010000122.1 GCA_937934595.1 uncultured Verrucomicrobiales bacterium
TACTTCATCGACGGAGGCATCATCGGCAGCAAAGCCTTCCTCAAAGACACCATCCACCACCTAAAAGGCAACTACCTACACCCCAACCGCAAAAGCAACGGCAAAAAAATCCCCAACAAAAAACTAAAACTCTGGTCCCTCAGACAACTAAAATAAACAACACAGCCACACCCATTTCCTAAAAACACTAAAAATGCTTGACCCAGAGGACTTTCCCCTTTAACAACCCCCTCCGCTGACTTGCACACTCAAGCCAGTAAAAACCAACAATGCAGGAGAGTCGACTACCATTACCGACTCGCATGACTGCTACAAACAACTAAATAATAACATGGCAACCAACAATAAGCGCAGTAAGCGCTACCAAAAAGCCGCTGAACTAGTGGATCGCACTAAGACATACGGCATGAAAGAAGCTGTAGGAACTCTCAAAAAGTTCCCTGCACCTAAGTTTGACCCCACAGTCACTCTATCATTCAACATGGGCATAGACCCACGTAAATCAGACCAAATGGTTCGTGGATCAGTATCACTTCCACACGGAACAGGTAAAGATATCAAAGTCATCGTCTTTGCAGGTGGTGATGCAGCTAAAGCAGCGGAAGCAGCCGGCGCTAACGAAGTTGGCCTCGCTGACCTTATCAAAAAAGTCCAAGAAGGATACACCGACTTCGACGTAGCCATCGCAACTCCTGACGCAATGACTGAAGTCCGCAAAATCGCTCGTGTCCTAGGACCTCGTGGCCTCATGCCTAACCCTAAGACAGGAACAGTTACAGACGACGTAGCATCCGCTATAAACAAAGTCAAAGCAGGTAGCATAAACTACAAAGTAGACAAAAATGGCGTTATCGCTGCAGGCGTAGGCAAAGCATCATTCGATGAAGCAAAACTAATCGAAAATGCGAAAGCTCTTCTAGACTCTGTCGTAAAAGCTAAACCAGCATCTGCTAAAGGTAACTACATCCAGACAGTCACAATAGCGTCTTGCATGAACCCGGGCATTAAGCTTGAGCCATCACTCTACGCACTCTAATCTTTTAAACTCAATTAACTAAGGAAATCACTATGAATCCTGATAAAAAAATCATCATCGACGAGCTGCTCACAAGAGTAAACAGCTCACCATACGTCCTCGTTATGGACTACACTGGCGTCACCGTATCACAGTTCTCAGAACTCCGTGACCAACTCCGCGAAGGCGGTTCAGAATGCCACGTCGCTAAAAACACCTACATGAGAGCAGCTCTCTCAGAAGCCGGTCTCCCAGATATAAGTTCAGAACTAGTCGGACAGACCGCATTCGTAACAGGTGATGGCGAAGTCACTGCTGCAGCTAAAGCAGTAAAAACATTCGCCAAAAAAGCAAAAGACGTAAAACTCAAAATCGGCATACTAGACGGCGAAATCATCGACGAAGAAAAAATCAACGTGCTCGCAGCACTTCCTTCACGCGACGAACTACTCGCAAAGCTCCTCTCAGTCATCAACGAGCCAGGAACAAGCATCCTTCGTGCCATCAACGAAAAATTCGGAAACTCTGGCGACTCCTCAGAAGGAGAAAAAGAAGAAGCTCCCGCAGCAACCGAAGCAT
Source organism: uncultured Verrucomicrobiales bacterium (assembly GCA_937934595.1). GTDB lineage: Bacteria > Verrucomicrobiota > Verrucomicrobiia > Verrucomicrobiales > Akkermansiaceae > Rubritalea. The sequence continues at coordinate 1,595 of CALGZA010000122.1, forward strand.
AGCAACAAATCTGATAAGATGGCTGCCTGAGGTAACTCTTGCAGCCTGATAACCAACATTGGCTCCTCGTCGGAAATTCGGCTGAAAATCTGAAATAACCCAGATGCCCTGGGTGCGACGAAACCTAAACACAAAAACAAATAGAAAATAATACATTATGGCTGATCTAGCTAAAATCGCTGAAGAACTCGGCAAACTAACAATCATCGAAGCCGCTGAGCTCGTTAAGAACCTTGAAGAAGAGTGGGGCGTATCTGCCGCCGCTGCTGTTGCTGTTGCTGGCCCCGCTGGCCCAGCTGACGCAGGAGAAGAGAAAACTGAATTTGACGTCATTCTCGAAGAAGCAGGTGGTAACAAAATCGCTGTTATTAAGGCAGTTCGTGGAGTTGCTTCAGGTCTCGGACTCGCAGACGCCAAGAAACTCGTTGAGAGTGCTCCAGTTGCTGTTGCAGAAGGACTACCTAAAGAAGCTGCAGAAGAAGCCAAGAAGGCTCTCGAAGAAGCTGGTGCTAAAATCGCACTCAAGTAGCAAACACACTTTAGTAGCATATTACTATGTAGCGGCTCTATCTCACGGTAGAGTCGTTTTTTTATATCAATGCCACCAACTACTAAAACCTTCAAAAAAAACACCTAAGAACCATCTCCTTATATTCAGCGAAAAGCAAAAAATCGCACATTTACTAAACAATCTAATTCTAAGCCCTAACGTAATAAAAAAGTTACACCAAGCAGTAGATCAAAAACAGCAAAACCGGGCAGTCGCTTGTCAATCCACCAAATCCTCAGCACAGAACTGCTGCCTACCTAAATCATGGCCATTCGTTTCCGCAGCATAATGAATTAGCAAAACCAGACACCTCCCCGCCCAAACTCAAAAAATATTTTTAATCAAAAAAACACCATCACTAATGAAAACCCCTGAATAAAAGGCCAAAACACCAGATTCTCCTACCATCACTACACTCTTCCTATCTAAGCTCTCTCACCTTGACCATTACTATAGAAACTAGCTATTACTCAGCCATCGTCTCCCACAATCAACTGTATCTGACTCCATATAGATAACCTACCACAACCTCACATTAAGCCTGCACCAGCTGTTCCATAATCTCCACAAGCTCATCGACTCTCTCTCTCCACTCATCATAGTCTTCCTGCTCTTTCCAAGACTCCATAAGCTCAGAGCTATCATTTAACACAATTCTTAAAGACTCCATCGCCTTTTCAGGAAGATCAGTAATATCATCACACTCGTTATCAGCTAGCCAATCATTGAGCTCCTCAGGAAGCCCTCTCCTAGGTTCGTCTATAAGCGCTACAATAACCTCACAAGCAGCAAGGCAGATAACGCCAGTATCATAGCCCGGTTCACCATCATCGCCTAACGTAATATTTGCCAAGAGAAACTCACGCGCCTCATCAGCATCAATTAACTCTAAAAGCCAGTCAGTTGCAGTATCGTCTTCGAATGTTCTTGTTCCCCAGGTAGCCATATTATGTTTTAAATGTGAGTTTCAAATAGAGTACTAAATGAATGTGAGACACATAATGAGGAAGAAATGCACATGAGTGCAAGAGTGAATGTTATTTTTTCTTCCATTCTTTTACAAGATTGACATCAAAGCGCAATCAAAGCACCAATGCAGCCATGAAACCAATTACCTATTTAAACAGATACACAGGAAAACTTGAGACAGAGCAAGTATACGGGGAAGGATTCCTAAAATGGGCATACGGTAACCCTTTGGGCAAAATAGCACTTAACAGCTTTATCAAGCGACCATTCTTCAGCAAATGGTACGGAAACAGAATGAACCACCCCAAAACTAAAGAGAAAGTCATACCATTCATCAAAAAATATCAACTAGATACGAATGATTTCCTAGACAAACCAGACAGCTACAAAAACTTCAACGACTTCTTCTTCAGAAAACTCAAACCAGAGGCACGCCCCATCGCAGATTCCCCACTCGTATTCCCCGCAGATGGCCGACACCTCGGATTCAAAAACGCAGAACAAATCGATGGCGTATTCATAAAAGGCCAACAATGGAACCTCCAAAAACTCATCAACGACGACGATCTATACAAAGAATTCAAAAATGGCTCTCTCGTCCTCTCCAGACTCTGCCCCGTAGATTACCATCGCTACCATTTCCCACTCACAGGAACCCCCAGCGAGACCGTCATGATCAATGGCCCTCTCTTCTCAGTGTCACCCATCGCTCTGAGACAAAATCTAAACTACATGTGGCAAAATAAACGCACCCGGACCCTGCTCCAGACAGAAAACCACGGCAAAGTCCTCATCATGGAAATCGGAGCTACCTGCGTTGGATCTATCCACCAAACATTCAATGCTGGCGAAAAAGTCGAAAAAGGAGCAGAAAAAGGATATTTCGCATTCGGAGGATCATCCACCATCACCATCTTCCAAAAAGGAAAAGTCACCTTAGACGCAGATCTACTCGAAAACTCCGCAAAACAGCAAGAAATATACGCAAAAATGGGCGACTCCATGGGCAAATAAAATAAACCCAAAAAATAATTCAATTTTCTTTGAACAAATTCTAATCCCCGCTGTCAATATATAATGAAGGTCATAATAATGGCCTACAATGTTTTGGGGGAAACAAAAATCTAAGCCCACAGGCTGCTACAACAGCCTGTGGGCTTTCTCTTTTCTAAGATCCACACAACAGCCTATCAAACTCAGCTGGATGATCACAACTACTCCGGGCCGTATCCTCACTAATCTGCCCAGCCTTATAAGCAAGCAACACGGAATGAATAAAAGCCACATCTTCACCAGAGCTCCCCTGAGCTAAAAAATCATAAATTTTATCTATCTCCGAAGCCTCTATCCACTCACGGACTACCCCCTCATTTTCCAAATGCTCTACCAGCAAATGAGAACTGCCATCCTCCCCCCTCACAAGCTTCTGCCCCAATACACCCAAAAGCTGACAGCTCAATGTATGTAAAACCAACTCCAGCTCCTCCAAAGGAAAAAGCATCAACACCCGGTGAAGAGCCTCCACCACGTTAGGCGAGGGTAATGTAGAAATCACCAAATGGCCAGCCTCACAAGCCCTCAAAGCCAAACTAGCCGTCTCATAGTCATTCATCTCTCCCACAAAAATCACATCCGGACTCTGCCGCAGCGCCACACGTAACCCCTCACTAAAAGATTCCGTATCAGTACCCACCTGCCGCTGAGTTACCAATGACTCACCATCCTCCAAAAGATACTCAACCGGATCCTCTATCGTGATAATATGCTTCTTGAAATTCCTACTCACCCAGCTCAAACAGCTCGCCACACTTGTCGACTTACCAACACCATCTGCACCCGTAAAAAGCACAAGACCACGATCTTGTCCCAGCCACCTCTGCATCCTCTCCACCGGTAAACCCAATGCCATCATACTCTGAGTCACCGCCCTAAGAGGCCTTAACAAAACACAACGAACCCCCAAAGAATCATATATATTCACCCTAAATTTCTGACCAGTCGTATTCTCCCAAGCCAAATCTACCTCCCCTACAATAGAATCATCATAGCCACAGCTATCTAAAAACCTATCCATATCATCCTCCGGAAAAATCGTATCTTCAATCTCCAGTAACTCCCCCTTAATCCTCAACCTAGGGCTACTATCCTGCTTCAAATACAAATCCTCAGCATCATTCTCCAGCGCTACCCTACAAAGTGTCTCTATCAGCTCCATATCTATAATGATTAACGCCTCCTTGAACGATACCTATTCTCCTTCGGACTCTTCTCATCATAAGTAGTATCATCCTTATACCTTAGAATACCATACTGCTTAAGGTTCTTCACAAACTCTTTAGTATCCTTTTTAAATTCCATATCATCGGTCAAAGTCCGCAATAACCCCTTATTATTATTTATCTTAGTAATCGTCTTCTCAGCCTCACCCATAACACCCTCGGCCCTCTCAGCCACAGATTTAAAACTATCTACAGCCTTAGGTATACTCGCCAATGCAGGCTCTATCTTCTTCAACTGCTCGCCAGCCCCCTCAAACGTCTTCGTCGCTGCATCCGCAGCTAATTTCACACTCACTATCGCAGACCTCACATCATTAAAAGTCGGAGTCACCTCATCCCCTACTCGCTTGAAACTAGCCGTCATCTGCTCCAAATTCGCAATAGAATTCTTAAGACTCTGAATACTCTTGTTATCCAAAATCCCATTATTAATCGTATCTATAGAATCCGCCAAACCACCAGCAACAGCACGTATATCATCCAAGGAAGAATCCACCTTTAACAACGTAGTCTGCGCATCCTTCATCAAGACCCGTGCATCTCTAGCCACTGACTCCGCATCTGACTGTATACCCTCCAGCCCACCACCCTCAGACCCCATAAGAACATCCCCATCCTGCAAAAAATCACCACTCTTAACCTCCGGCGGAGTCACCACTATCATCTTATCTCCTAATATAGACAGAGACTGAATCTGAAACGCACTACGCTTATCTATCTTTATCTCTCCAGTCAGCCTCATCTTAACCAGCACCCTCAAATCACTACGCAACAACGGCGTCTCAGTAATCTTTCCTATCCTCGCACCACCCATCCGTATCTCACTCCCCTTAATGAGACCAGAAGCATCACTAAACGTTATCTCCACATCATACTTCCCCTCCATATTACTCTCTCCAACACGGCCAAACTTAACAATAAGCGCCCCTAACACACCCAGCCCTATCAGCAGGAACAACCCCACCACAGCCTCTGATCTCTTCTCTTTAATTGCCATAAATTCTTTCTACGCACCAAACTAAGACACTACCGTCTTCCTTGCAACCCCCTCAATGAAATCCAACAACTCAGGATCACCAGAGTCCTTCATCTCCTCCGGCGTCCCCTCCCAATAAATCTTCCCCTGCTTAAGAAATATCACCCTATCCGCTATCCTAAACACACTCCGCATCTCATGAGTTATAATCACATTCGTCATCCCATAATTACTCTGTAAATCCTTAATCAAATGATCAATAGAATCCCCCGTGATCGGATCTAATCCAGCATGAGGCTCATCATAGAGCACACACTCAGGTCGATCCACTATCGCTCGTGCTAACGCCACTCGCTTGCGCATACCACCAGAAAGCTCCGCAGGCATCTTAGCCTCCTGCCCAGGTAACTTCACTATATCCAAACACTCAAGAACACGCCTCATAATCTCACCCTCATCCTTCACACCCCTCTCCCTCAGCGGAAAAGCAATATTCTGCCCCACACTCATAAAATCAAACAACGCTCCATTCTGAAACATCATCCCCATAGAGCGCCGCACCCTTCCCAGCTGACGCTCATTCATCTCAGATATATCCTCACCATCCACAACCACACTCCCGCTATAAGGACTCAAAAGCCCTATAAAATGCTTCATCAAAACACTCTTCCCGCCACCAGACCCCCCTAACAAAACCACAGTCTCACCCCTCCTCACATGCGTAGTCACCCCCCTCAATACATGCTGCTCACCAAACCTCTGATGCAAATCCCGCACCTCTATAAATACCGACTCACCACCCATCACCCCTCTAGTCCCCCCACATAAGGTAACCCAGCCGCCACTAAATCAGCCCGCCCCTGCCGGCTAACCAACTCCTGTATACTATCCCACTGACCAGAAATCAACGCCTCGCGCGCTCCCTCAGGCATGCTAAGCTTAAAAATATCACCACAAAAACGCACCTCCATACCTAACAAATCAACCTCCATATCCTCACCAGGACTCCCCACCGCCATAGCCATTAACCTCTCACTATCCTCCTCACTTACACAAACACAAGGCATCCCAAGATTCGTCGAATTAGCAAAAAAAATCTCCGCAAAACTCACTCCTACTATCGCATCAAAACCAAACCGCTTAATCGATTGCGGAGCATGCTCACGTGATGAACCACAGCCAAAATTCGAACCCACCAACATAATACGCGCACCGCTATGATCCTCATCATCTATAACATGACCCTTAGAAACACCATCTGGCTCAAACCTCTCATCGTAAAACATCCCCTCAGCTAAATCAGCAAACGTCACACACTTCAAAAAACGCGCAGGAATAATCCTATCCGTATCCACATCCGCTCCAGGCAAAGGCAACGCCCTGCCCACAATATGTTTAACCGCATCTATAGCCATACACACATCATCATACATCACATGCAGCAATGCAAGTGATTAACAATATAGAAAAATATAGCCTCTATCCAGATAATCAAAACACCAGATAAAGGCCATTAAATTACAAAATCCTACACCCTACCAAACTAAACAGCCCCACCACTAAGCAGAGCACTCGCTCTCTCCTGAACCCTTAGCCTTATACTTATCTGCAGTCTTCTTAGCCGCACTCTTACCAGCACTAGAACCCTCACACATCCCATCCTTCACAGACTGAGGCAAGAACTCAGACGCCAGCGCACCAGCAAAGGACGCACCAAATGCAGCACCATAAGCCATATCATGCGCCGCATTCTTCAAAGCCTCCTTTACCTTCGGAGCTGCCTCCTTAGCCTTACTCCTCGCCTCATCAGCAGCACTCTTAAATGTGTCATTCAGTGAATCCATCGTAGCCTTCACCTTATCATTCGTTTGATTTGTTTCGTTGTTTTCCATAATAGTTTTTTAATTTCTCTTATAAACATGCCACATATTCTCAAATATTCACATTATAAAATCTCCCCCACATTATAACCACACATCATAACAAAAAAAATAACCTAAACCACCTTCTCAGCTTGCAACAACACACCAAACTCCTACCCTAACCACCCAGTGAACGAAGAAAAATACAAAGTTAAACTAGACATTTTCGAAGGACCATTAGACCTCCTACTCTATCTCATCAAAAAAGATGAAGTAGACATCTATGACATCTCCATTGAAAGAGTCACCAAACAATACCTAGAATACATCAACACATTCAAAATGCTAAACATCGACCTAGCATCAGAATTCATCGTCATGGCGGCCAACCTCATGTACATCAAAAGCCGCACCCTCCTACCTAAACAAGAACAACCACCAGAAGAAGACGTCGAAGAAGACGACCCAAGATGGGAACTCATCAGACAACTCATCGAATACAAAAAATTCAAAGACGCAGCAGGATTCCTCTCACAAAAAGCAATCGAACAAGAAGACTACTTCGCACACGCCCCAGAAAAACCAGAAAACTTAAACCAAGATCCAGCCCCACTTCAAGACGCCAACATCTTCGACCTCATTCGCGCATTCCAAAGCGTCCTTCAACGCTTCGAAGAAAGCAACGACCTCGGAGACATCGTCGACGACCGCTTCACAGTCGCAGACAAAATCGAAACCCTCCTAGACCACACCAAACCCGGTGAACGAAAAAAATTCCTCTCCCTTTTCGATGACGCCACCACCAAATCAGAAGTCATCGTCACCTTCCTCGCCGTCCTTGAGCTTATGAAAATGAACCAATTCAAAGTAATACAAAGCCACATCCTCGGTGATATCGAAATAGAAAGAAACTCATCCTCCAAAGGATCACTCTACCAAACTAACTAAACACCCTAACAGAATAGAAAACAACAAAACAAACAACCAATAGAAAAAACAACATGAAAAAAATCATACTATCACTTCTCATTTCACTATCTATATTTGCACAAGCAGAAGACGAATACACGAACACCACTTTTAAATTCCTTGAAGTCAGTGGATCCAATGAAGCCCAGAGAACAATGCTCAAGCAACTGTTCACTCAGCTCCAACAAATGCAACCCGATAACCCACTCCTAAAAGATCTAGCTGATGTAATGGAAAAAGAACTGAAAAACTTAAACCTTCAACTCATACCAGTCTACAAAAAATACATTTCTTTAGAAGACATGAAAGCCCTGATAAAAGTCTATCAAAACCCCGTTCTAAAAAAATTAGTCACCAAACAACCACTGATCATCAAAGAATCTATGCAAGTAGGCGCAGTATGGGGTCAGCAAATGGCCCAGAAATTACTCAATAAATAATCGTCCATCCCCCTCCTAACCCTAAACCAACTAAAACTACTTCAACTCACCCAGCCATCGCCCATCAGAACCCTCCCCCACCACCACATCCATCCATGTTATATCCTCCTCCTCAAAATCAAACCGACAAAAAAACTTCTCCCCAGCAAGCATCTGCGGTAACCAATACCGATCATCATCCCACATCCTATCATAAGGAACATCATCCACACCCGTCCACAACGGATTAGCCTCCCGCGTAGCCTCCGGCTCACCAGCATACTCCCCCGCCATAAACACATGACAATGAATATCCGGTATATGCGTCATCGCAAAACACAACTCACCCATCTTCACTGGACTCAAAGGCCTTATCCGTAACTCCTCCTCACACTCCCTGATCACCGCCTGCTCTGCACTCTCGCCAGCATCTATCTTCCCACCAGGACCATTAACCTTCCCCTTACCTATCCCAGTCAGCTTATCAATCAAAAGCACACGCCCATCCTTTACCACAAACATCAACGTCGCACGTATCGCCGGACTCCACACTTCCCAATCTGTTCGTGACTCATTCATACCTCCTCTCTAAACACTCACACAACAACACTCAAGAAAATCTAACAATTAACGCAACTAAATTGCATTAAATGCTTGAAAAAATCCACCCATGCTCTTAACTAAACACATGAAAAACATATTCACCCTACTACTCTGCCTCACCCTAGTAACACAAGCCAAAGTTAAAATAGCCACCCTCTCCCCACTACTCGCAGACCTAGCACGCCAAGTAGGAGGAGATAAAGTCTACGTCATAGACCTCATCGGCGTCCGTGGTAACCCACACTCATTCAGCCCCACCTCCAAAACACTAAAAAACGTCTCTGACGCATCACTCTTCATCGCATCAGGTAAAAACCTAGAACCATACCTGCCTAAACTCAAATCCCTCCTCGGATCATCCTCAACCGTATTAGAACTAGGAAAAAATATCCGCTCACTAAAAATCAACGGCAAATCCTCCACCTACGCCTGCTGCCCTAACCACAGTCACGGACTCATAGACCCACACTGGTGGCAATCCATCAAAAACTGGAACAAAGCTACCTCCACACTCGCATCTAAACTCTCCAAAATAGACCCAAAAAACAAAACATACTACCATACCAGAGCAAAAACATACCGAGCTCAGCTAAACCAACTAAACGCTTGGGCAAAAACACAAATTGCACCCATCCCAAAATCACAAAGACTACTCGCCACAGCACACGCCGCATTCGGATACTTCTGCAAAGACTACGGATTCCAATCCGTACCCCTCCGCGGTATCAACAGCGAGCAAGCCTCCTCACCCAAATACCTCGCACTAGCAACAAAAACCATCAAAGAAAAAAACATCAAAGCCATCTTCCCAGACGAGTCCTCTAACCCAAAAGCCCTTCTAGCCATTTGCAAAGCATCAGGCATCAAACTAGCTCCTAAAATCTACGCAGACTCACACAGCTCCATCATAGACATGTTCAAACACAACATAACCGTGATCACAAAAGCCCTAAAATAAATACACTCCTAAATAACAACCATAAAAACCACACAACACCCACTACCCCTCTCGCTTATAAGCAGGATACATCCTCTTTAACATATCCGCATACCTCCTCGACTCCTCCTTATCCCCCTTCTTCTCTAAACACTGCGACAACCTATCCAATATCTGCGGATAAAAAGCCAAACCCTTTGCTGACTCCACCAATACCACATAATAATTAGCAGCCTTATCCGGCTCACCCACCCTATAATGAAAATCCCCCACCACCTTAATCAACTCAGTCTTCATCCTACCAGTCGGATTCATCTTCAATGCTGAATCTGCAGTCCGCTTAGCATCACCATCCTTCCCCAAACCCACCTGTATCTTAGACTTATCCAAAAGAGCATCAACGACAAGAGCCGGCTTCTCCTCCAACGCCAATAGATTACTCACTGACACAAACGCATCCTCATACTGCTTACTAAACATCTGAGCCTTAGACAAATACCTCCATAATGTAATCGGAGTTGCACTAGCCTTGCCCCGCTCTACACCCTTCTTCAAAAAACTCGAAGCCTTAACAAAATCACTCTCATTATAATAATGCTCACCCATCCAGCGATACACCGCCAAACGAACCTTAGACTGTAAACCAGCCTCCTCTGCCAGCAACAACGCCCGCTCAGTATTCTTATGGTCTTTCAACGAAAAATAACCAATCACCCTCAACTGAGCAATCTGCTTCTTAAAAGTCTCCTTATCCAGCTTCCAGCTATCCTCCAAATACACTAACCCCTCCTCATACTTCTTCTGCTTAAAATATGCCCTTCCTATCCAATAATTAGCATTCGCCAACACTCCAGCATCACGCTTCAAATCATCACTCACTAACTCCTTATAGCGCTTTATCATATCATCATACTTCTTATCTCTAAACTGAATTACTCCACTCCTCTGAAGCGCTATCGCCTTATGCTCAAGATTCTTAGAATGCTTCACCACATGATCATAATCCCTCAGCGCATTAGACTTATTCTCAAGCTTCGCATACGCCTCAGCCCGCATTATCAATGCCTCCATAACACGTGGACTATCAGGATACTTCTCAACAAAAACGGTCAATGAATTAGCAGACCCTGCAAAATTACCCACCTCAGACAAACACCACCCCCGCTTGAACAACAAACTAGACAAATACTTCTCATCAATAAGCTCAGTACGGATCGCAGAATAAGCCTCAGATGCCTTAGCATACTTACCCTTAGCAAACAAAGTCTCAGCCTTCATCAACAAAGCCTGATGAATATACCTATGCCTACCATTATTCACAGCATAACCCTCTAAAAACTTTGACACCTTCTCCGGTATCCCACCATTCCCCAAATTATAAAAACTCAACAACTTATAATATCCAGCACTAAACGCATCATCAGAACCTCTATCATGCAGCTCAACATCAATAAAAAAGTTAATCGCATTAGCATAATCCTTCAGAGCATAAAACGAATGCCCAGCATAATAACCCTGCTTCGCCTTAAAAGCAGCAGGCATCTCAAACATCCCCTTCCTCACCAAATCAACCACTCTCTTATAATCTTTAATCGCAAAACTAATCCCCATCAAACTAGTCTGTGCCTGCCCCTTCCACTTTTTAGTCCTACTAGCCATCGACTTCGTAAAATACTTCTCCGCCAAGTCAGTCTTCTTCAACCCACTCGCTGATAGCCCCGCATGATAGGAAGCATCAGCCACTACCTCATGAGCTTGATGAGGAGTCAGTAACGCCTCAAAAGCCAACAACGATTCCTCATATTCCCCAGCCCTTAATGCCAACTTGCCATAAGATAATCCTGCAGAATCCCTAAACGGATTCATCCCCTTAGCACTCGCCACCACCTTAAACACCGGCGCAGCCAACTTCGGCTTCTTAGCACGTAATAAAGCCTGCGCCTGATAATAACGCGCCTTATTCTTATCACCCTGCACATCACTAAAATCAGCCGTTAAACCAAAATTCTTCGCCGCTGTGATAAATAATCCCTTACTATAAGCATCCCTCGCCAAGCTATACGAAGCAGCAGCCACAAAAGGACCCTTCTTATACTTAGACACTAAATTCCGATAAGAAGACAAAGCCCTTCTCACCTCTCCAGTATTAAAATAAGACTCCGCCAAATAATAACTAGCTGCCTCCGCATGCTTATGCCGTGGATACAACTTCAAATAATCAACCAGCAAAGGAATCGCCTGCCTATAATAAATATCCCTTAATTTATAATCTTTAGCCTTAGCCGCTGACTTATACATCTGATTCACACGCGCAAAGTAATCATTCGCTGGATCCGCCACCAGCGCAGGCTCAACTGGCCTAGCTCGCGGGAACTCATCCTGCGCCACTCCCACGCCCACGCTCAAACATGATAACACTATTGATAGAATTTGTTTAAAAAGATCTCGTTTCATATCGTCTTATTATAATTATCGTAAAATTTAATTACCTGGCTCCTTCTTAGGCATACCCGTAGCAAAAGAAATATTCCATATCCCTGCCTTACTACAGCGATTAATCACATCCACCAAATGCTTGTAATCCGTCTCCTCATCACCTCGCACTCGTATCGGCTGACTCTTATTCACTCTCACCAAATTACTCATCTTCGCCTGTAACTCATCTAATGAATAAACCTTCTGGTCAATCACTACCTTACCATCAGAATGAATATTTATCACCTTCTCAAGATGATCTCTCGCCTTAGCCTTCCCCTCAGATGCCGCAGGTAAGGATATCTCTATATCCTTCTCATTATCAGTCATCTGATACGTAACAATGAAAAAAGCTAACAGCAAAAAAATGATATCTATCATCGGAGCAAGCTGAAAACCGACAGGCGGCGCATGTTGAGTATTAAATTTCATCTAAATCAAAAAATACAGCATCCCATAAAACTAATGACCATTCGGAACATACCCCTGATACCCCTCCTGCACTGCTCCAGCCCCAGACCCCTCAGGTAAAACCCTCGGCACATCATCACCCACTCTCAATTTCTTATTATACTGAGCCGCCAATAAAGCCATCAAATGCGTCGAGGCAGACTCCAAATCACACACATACTTCTGAACCTTACCCCTAAATATAGAATAAAACAACAGCGCAACAATCCCAATACTAAGACCCAAACCAGTTGTTATTAAAGCAGGATACACCCCCTCAGCCACCCTCATCTGCTGCACACCATCAACATTACCCTGAGCTATCGTAATAAACGTCTCTATCATACCAATAACAGTACCCAAAAGCCCCAACATCGTCGCAATTGAACCTATATCAGACAAATAACTAATCCTATTATTAAGCATACTAGACTGTCTAGACCCCTCAGCCATTGCCACCTCCCTAACCTCATTAAAAGATACACCCGCATTACGCGTCATAAACTCAACAGCATTCTCACAAATACGCGCCATGCTCTGATTCGTCCTATTACACTCATTAATCAAACCTAAGTAATCCTCTTTTCGCATCAAAATCTCAGCATTTCGCATAAACCTATCACTAACCACCCTCTTAGAACGTATCGTAATGAAAAAAAAGAAAATCAAAACAACCGTAACAACAGAAATCACTGCAAGCGGATAAATAACAGGCCCACCCTCATTCTTAATCAAATCATAAACATTAATATCCACTGCACCAGACTCCCCTACAGACATACCAGCGCCTTGGCCATAAAGCACACCAGACAACGTCACCAAAAATAAGAAAGTAACAAAGAATTTGCCCGTAGAAGATAGATGTTTTTTTTGTGCTGTTTTCATAGCCTTTAAGTTGGTTTCACTCTAACCCTAAATGCGCGTATTGCAAGTAATACAAATGACACGCCCCATTCTTTACCAATATCCATAATACGCAAAATCATAAAAAATCTATCACTCAACAACCTCACAAAATTCAAAATTCATAAAATAAACCCCAAAAAAAGCCCTACTCGATTAACGAGTAGAGCTTTCAGAAGTATTTAGACTTAGCTACTTACTAAAGAGATGCCTTAAGGTTTGATGAACACTTAAAGCCAACAGTCTTAGAAGCCTTAATCTTCATCGACTCTCCAGTCTTAGGATTGCGGCCCATACGAGCTGCACGCTTCTTAACCTCAAAAGTTCCAAACCCAATGAGCTGGACCTTCTTGTCCTTCTTCACGCCTTTAGCGATTGAAGTAAGAACTGCTGCTACTGCCTCTTCTGCAAGACGCTTTGTTGTCTCTTTCCCAAGAGCCTTCTGTACGGATTCTACAAGTTCTGCTTTATTCATTTCAGTATTCTTTTCTCCAATCACGCCCAAGTTGTAAAGAGAAAATAAATAAATCTTTTCCTACGTACACAATAGATTTATTCTTGCTATATGCGAAAAATATCTATAGTGACCACCATTTACCCTAATCTAATAGTATAATTTTCTGTTAGAAAATCACCACATCCAATAGATCAATGTTTGACATTCACTACACCCTCCAAATAATACACCTTAATCATGTCGAATAGAAAACGGGAAATAGACGAAAACAATATAGAAACAATAATGGAACAAATCGTCTCCGCCGCTCAAGCCATCCCACTTGAAAAAAATCTAACAGAAATAATCAACGACTCCAAGAAAGCAGCACAAAGATCATACTACCTCCCTGATGAAGACGAACGCCTAAGAGAAATATTCGCATCATACTTACGGGTAAGATCACTACTAATAGAAGCTATAAATAACGTCACCCCCACACTAAAAAATAAACTCAACAGAAACACCGAACTAAGAACATTCACCGCTGGATTCACCGCTGCATGCATGCTCATAAGAGCCACCAAATACATCATCCATATAGCTCGTAAAAACCCACTTACTTGGAAAAAGTTAGATGAGGCAGAAGTCAGATACGGCATAGAAAGAAAAACTATAAGCCTCCTCTATGAAAGCCTATCATCACCAAAAAAAATGATCTTCTTCCACCAAGCCACAAGATTCTTTGAAAAATCAAAAAAAGAAATCATGGCATCCGCAAAAAATAGTAAAATCGACTACGAAATAATTCAACTACTTATAGCCGAAGAACCGTTCATTGAATCCCGTAAACGTGACTTCATAAAACTCAGACTGAAATACCGCGCATATGACATCATACGCAGAAACTCATCGGGATACAAAAAAGCCATGTTCCACCTCTTCCGTCTAACAGGAAGCACTATCGCCGAGCTAAAACAACCCCTCAAACAATCTAACAAAAACCCCTTCAACGAAAAAAGAGTCACCCAGCACACACTGAACGAAATCAGCCCTAAACTCATGCCTGGTGACATCATCATCACCCGCCATAACGACGCCCTTAGTAACTTATTTCTACCAGGATACTGGCCACACGCAGCACTCTACATCGGAAATACAAATCAACTTCAAAACCTAAAAGCAAACCGCCCCATAAACCCTAAACACACAACCATCGAAGCAAAAAAAGACGGAGTCAAACTCCGCACCATCGAAGAAACTCTAAACGTCGACAACTTCGTCATAATAAGACCCAAATTAAACAATAACCTCATCAAAAAAATCGTCGAGTCCGCTCAAAGCCACGCAGGTAAACGCTATGACTTCCTGTTCGACTTCACCAAAGCAGACCGCCTTGCCTGCACAGAACTCATCTACCGCACCTACCACGGAGTCAACAACATCACCTTCACCCTAAACGAGCGCTCAGGAAGAAAATGCATCTCAGCTGAAGACCTCATAGACCAAACCATCAGCTCAGGACAGTTCTCAGTCTTCGCCATCTATACTGAAAAAACACAAAAAATCATCTACCTAAACGAGGCCACATCAGCACTAAAAGATAGCTACGCATCCAACTGGTAAAAATCATTTAACAAACCATTCAGCACCACCCCATAATCCTCCGGCTCATCATAACGTGCTGGTAACTCACTAAAACACTCCAAACCAGAAAAACAATCCGCCAAACACTTAGCCACTGCAATCGGATGTAAGTTATCTCGCGTCGTATAAAGCACCTGCACAGGATGACTTATCCGTGATAAATCACTCATAGCAATAAAAGGAGAATCCTCCCACATCCTATAAAGCACCGCAGTATGTGAAAAATGCTCCGGCCTCCTAAATAAACCCCTAACAGACTCAGCCACCCTCGGAACCTCCGCATAAAGAGAAATATAATCCGCATCGTCTAACAACTTCTGCTCAGCAACATCAAAACCATACCTCTCAATCCACATCCCCACAGAAGCCACCAATGACAAATGTAATGGCCTCCTCTCACAGAGCCATGAAGGCCTCAGCAAAGTCAACTTATTCACCCTTCCAGGATACCTTAAAGCCACATTTAAAGCCACACCAGCCCCCATTGAAAGCCCCCCTACATTCGCCTTCTCTATCCCCAAATCATCCAAAATAGCTACCACATCATCCGCAAAACTATCAAAACTCATCCCCTCCCCCACACCAACATCATCAGAAACCGAGTCCCCATGCCCAAGCATATCCGGCGCTATCAACATCGTCCCCTTCAATGAAACAAGAGCAGAAGTCGTCTGCACCCTCCCAGCTCCCAGCCCATGCACAAATATCAATGGATAACCATCACCCACCACCTCATAAGCTATCTCCACATCACTCCCTATTCTCTTTAATCTAGTCACGTCTCTTTCTATCTACTTCTTATGTATCTTCTTACTCGCCAACCTCGCCTGTATCAAATCCTGACACACCCCCTTCAAGCGCAACGTCTCACAACATGCCTCAATACGGATAGACTGCTTAGCAGGCCTAAAGCCCATGCGCCGAGTTAAACAATCATTCAATATCTCAATATTATCATCCTCAAACTCAACAACCTTACCACAATCAATACATATCAAATGATTATGCGTAGGTGAATCCACAAAATTAGGATCATACGTCTTCTGATCACCACCCAGATCAATCTCATGCAAAAGCCCAGCCTCCTCTAACAAACCCAGCGTCCTATACAGAGTAGCTCGAGAAGCAGATGAATTATTTCTCCTAATACGCTCATAAAGCTCATCCGCCGTAAAATGCTCATCCTTACTAAAAATAAGCTCCACAATAGCATCGCGCTGAGGCGTCCTCCTAAAGCCCTTCCGCTTAATGAAAGAATTTAATTTATCTAAAATTTCTATGATGATAGGTTCCTGCGCCATACTCTAATATATCTTCGGTCACAACCCATATCGCGTTGTGCTCAGAAACATACTCCACACACAGATTCAGCATTGGCAAGCTTCAAAATAGATGCATCAATAAAACCATGCCTAAAAGATGCCTCATCCACACCTGCTCCATCATCCTCTCGCTCGCATCCATCAGCTGCGTTACTAAAAATCAAATCCTACAAGTTGACAAATTCACCCTCCGCACCATCAAACTCGAAGGATCAGACACCGCAATGGTCAGAGGAGACCAACAAAAAAGACTCTACGGAGCCGTCACCATCAATGAACACAAACAACGCATTGGTCAATACTACCTCCTCCGCTGGAACCTCAATCACACCCCCACATACAACACAGCACCAACTCCCCAAATCACCTTCAAATACAAACAAGCATCAACAGGTGCCAAAATAAAAACCGCTTCTCATACTTTCCCAAAAGGAACCAGAAAAGGTAAATGGCCATTCAATAACATCGGCAAAAACTACCTCAAAGGCGGCAGAATACTCGCCTGGCGCGCAGAACTCACACTCGATGGCCAACTCATCGACTCTAAAGAATCATTCCTGTGGAGTAAATAACACCAAAGCACACACCCACGCATACGCAATGTATATACAAATCTGCTTGCGCTATAAAACAAACTAGCTTAACCTAAGGAATGAAAATTATTCATTTCAGCACTCCCATCACCATCCTATACCTCATCGCTACATGCTTCACCAGCGCATCAGAAAAGGACACCATAGGCCTCACTGAGCTCCTCGCTCGCGAGCCAGGGCTTAACGGATCAGGAATCAAAATCGCCATGATCGAAGCATCATCCAGCTCCACAAGCGATGTCTATCAGCCCAGCCCAGCAGCCTCATCACAGCCAGCTAACAAATTCTCATTCTTTAACAACGACTTCACCTACCCACAATCCGATGTCTATGATTCCGCTAAGCAATCAGCTCACGCCAACCTCGTAGCAAATAACTACTTTGACCTAAACACAGGTCTAGCCACAGACGTTAGCGAAATCTTCGTCTTTGAAGCCGAACACTTCGCTAACGACATCATCGGCACACTCACCAATATTAACGCAAAAATCATCAACCAAAGCTTCGTCTTTGCTGATATCAACGACCCTATTGACCAATTCTACGACAAATACACCACAGATTACCAAACCCTATTCGTCAACGGCCTAAACAACGGAAACACAACAACCATCAGCTCACCAGCTACATCATACAACTCCATATCAGTCGGTAGAGAAGACCTCAACCACAGCCAAGGACCCACAGACAACAGATCAAAACCTGAACTCATCGCACCAGGCTCAGCAACAAGCTACGCTACACCATACGTCGCAGGTAGCGCCACCATCCTCACCGAAGCCGCCCTCGCACCACTAGAACACGGTGGCGCAGGCACAGCCTCTACCGCATCAGACACCCGCACCATCAAAGCACTACTCATAAACGGAGCCACCAAAGACAACACATGGACAAACACCAGCACCCGCCCACTTGACATACAAAAAGGCGCTGGAATGCTAAATATAAACCAGGCTCACCTAAACCTCCAAGGAGGCAAACACTCACCCACAGCATCAGCAAACATCAGCCCCACCGCCACCTACACACCCCCCAGTAACCAATCCGGTAACACAGCATCTCTCATAGGCTGGAACTTCTCCACCATCTCCAACCAGTTCTTCGGAAATCGTGACCGTATAGACAACTACTACTTCGACATCCCAGCAACCACAAGCCCCACCTACGATGCCACCGCCACCCTAACCTGGCATCGCCAATCCAATCAAACCAACATCAACAACCTAGACCTCATCCTCTTCAACGCTAACACAGGAAACATCATACAACAAAGCACCAGCACCGTAGACAACCTAGAACACATTCACACGCGCGACCTACCAGCCGGCAGATACGTCCTCCAAGTCATCAAAAGAAAATCAGCTAACGTCAGCCTCTCAGAAGACTACGCCCTTGCATTCAACTTCACTACACCAGCCCCAGACGCACCCACTAACCTAACCGCCACACCTCAAGCTAATCAATCAATCAACCTCACCTGGCAAGACAACTCAACAGACGAAACCACCTTCGAACTACAAAGAAGCACCATCGCCACTCGCCTCTTCAACACCATAGCCACACTACCCACAAATACCACCACATACACAGACACAGCACTCGCCCAAAGCACCACCTACTACTACAGAATAAAAGCCACAAACAACAACGGAGACTCATTCTACTCCAACGTCTCATCAGCAACCACGCTCAACAGCATCATGAGCTGGCGCTTCACTCACTTCGCAATCGCAACAGATACAGGAAACGCAGCAAACTCCGCAGACCCAGACAAAGACGGACTCACCAACATCATCGAATACGCACTCGGAACAGACCCTAACTCCGCAGCAGGACCAGACGGAGGAGCCGCCACCCCATCAGCATCCATAACCACAGACGCAGGAACCCAATACCTCCAAATCACCATCAACCGCGCCTCCATCAAAACTGACCTAAACTACATCATCCAAGTCAGTGACGACCTCCTAAACTGGTCCACAAACACAACCACACTAGAAAACAACAACACCACCCTCAGAGCCAGAGACAACCTCAGCATAGCAGACCACCCCCGCAGATTCATCCGCCTTAAAATCGAAGAAAATTAGCCATATAAAACCTCGCATTCACTCACCCACTCCTCTACTATACCCCCGTGTTACAAATAGTATTTAACGAAATCAGTGCAGGAGAGATATCCAGTCTAGACACCCTAGAACAACTAGAACTTCTAGACGCATTCAAAGTCACCCAAGAAACACTGCAAAACATCGACGGAGAAAGCTTCGGTAAAATAGAGCGAGACGGCACCAGCCTCCTCCGCTTCCGTGCAGATGACTACAGAGTCTACTTCGAAGTCGTAGACCATAACGTAATCGTACACCGTGTCCTCCACAAAAACACCTTCTCTGACCTACTCTTCCGCACCAAACTACCTATCGGTGAAGACGAAGCACTCGGAAACTCAAAAACATTCTGGAACCTCATCCAAGAAGGAAAAAACGCCCAGCGTATCTAATAAACATCACCTCACCATAAAACACACCCCTTCAGACCTCCCACACAACCAGCCTCTCAACAATCCCTAGCATCCCCCCCAGAAAAAAGCACCTACCCACATCACAAGACTCCCAGCTTGCCAGCAAACAATATGCGCTAATACCATTTGAACTGTTAGAATGGATTGATAGCACAACAAGATAGCAAGAGTAGTAAGGCAAGAGTAGCAAGGCAAGAGGAAAGCGCATAGTGGACTATGCAACTGACGATTAACGAAGCTAATCTTGAAATATTGTTGTGCTCTTCAAAAAATCAGCTCTGCTGCTGTTGCCAAATATATTGAAACTACTATCAACCCAGAATAACTGTGAAAATGGTATAATTCCTTACCTGTGCAAAAGCATTAAAACACCAATCACAACCACAAGCACGGAGAATCAATGGACAAACACAGCCCCTGAAACAACTAGTTGCAAGACATTCAAGCCATAACAAAAATAATGTGATTTTACGCCTTGATGTCAACACAAGATACTGATAGCAAATACGCTATGAATTCACCATCTTCATCCTGGGCTTATACAAAATATCTTCTCCTATCCCTTTTACTATCCACCTTATCCCTAGCTCAAGTGCCAGATTTAACCAATGGAGGAGTAATCAGAACA
The DNA here is from genome assembly GCA_937934595.1 of uncultured Verrucomicrobiales bacterium. Taxonomy (GTDB): domain Bacteria; phylum Verrucomicrobiota; class Verrucomicrobiia; order Verrucomicrobiales; family Akkermansiaceae; genus Rubritalea. The sequence goes on from CALGZA010000122.1 coordinate 22,134, forward strand.
GATGACCCCACTAGATGGACTCTCGGCCCCACAGGTCTCAAAGGCTGGATGTATTCTAACAAACACTCAGACCTAGCCAGACAAATTGCCATCACCGAAGTCGAGAACGGATCTCCAGCAAGCGGCAGAATCAACATTGCTGACGTAATCATAGGATTAGGAAACACAAACTTCAGCTCAGATGCTCGTATCGCACTAGCACAAGCCATCCAAGACGCCGAAGCAGGTGCTAACAACGGAATACTCAAACTAAAAATCTGGAGAAACGGAACCATCATCACAAAAGACATCCCCCTACAAGTCATAGGCGCATACTCAACTACCGCACCATTCAACTGCCCTAAATCTAATCTCATCTTCGAAAAAGGTTGTGAAAAAATTTTCCAAGCAGGCCTCACTTACTCACACACACCGAATTCATACAACGCACTCTGCCTTCTAGCCAGCGGTAAACAACAATACATGCCAGCACTTGCAGCATACGCATCAACCGTCTCAAACTACGTCAGCACAGGCAACCAAACATGGAACTACGCTCAAGCCCTCATCTTCCTCTCAGAATACAAATTAGCCACAAATGACCTATCCCTTCTCCCAGGACTCACACGCATGGCACTCGAACTCGCCAAAGGCCAGAGCGATGTCGGAACATGGGGACACGGATTTGCTAACAAATTCGGTATGCCCAGCGGATACGGAACACTAAACATGGCAGGAACACAAGCAGCTCTTGGCCTAGCTCTAGCTAAAGTCGCAGGCGTAAACCACCCAGAAGTCAATACCGCTATCGATAAAGCATCAGACTTCTTCAGCAAATACTACAAAAGAGGATCTGTCACCTACGGAGATCACGTACCATGGACTGAACACTCCACTAACGGAAAAACAGCAGTCACAGCCATGTTCTATGATATCCTCAGAGACTCAAAACACACAGAATTTTTTGCCAAAATGACAGCCGCAGGGTATCAAGAAATTGACATCACATACAGCACCAACTACTTCCGCCACCTATGGAACATGATGGCTCAGTCCAGATGCGGAACTGAAATGACCATAGCATGCTGGAAAAAACAATCATGGTACTACGACCTAGCACGTAAATGGGACGGCACATTCGACTACCAGCCAGGCGCTAAAGAAACCGCAGAATATTTCACACAAACCACTGGCTGGAACAACACTGGTAGCTTTCTACTCACCTACGCCATCCCACTCAAAAGCCTCTACATTACAGGTAAAATACCAAGCTCATTTAACCCACTAAACTCTACCCAAGTTGCCGAGGTCATCAAAGCCGGTCAAGGATACTTTGATAACGTCATCAGCGACCCAGGACACTACAGCAAAAGAACCGACCAAGAACTACTAAACAACCTCTCAAGCTGGTCACCCATTCTCCACCTTCGCTCAGCAAAAGAAATAAAAAGAAGATCAGCAAACCTTTACCCTCAAATACTCACCCTCTTAAACTCTCCAGCTGAAGACACTAAACTAGGTGCCATCGTCGCAGCCTCAATAGCAAATGGATCAGACGCACAAAAACAACAAGCCATCGCTAAATTCCAATCATTCCTAACAGACCCCAGCCTACCAGTTAGAGTCACCGCTATTAAAGCACTCAGAGAAATTGGCCCACTAGCAAAAATCGCCATTCCAGATCTCATTGCTCGCCTTCGTATCCCCACAAACCCAGCCGCAGACCCCATGGGAATCGAACACAGAGCCATATCAGACACCCTATTCAGCCGTAACCACGCAGAAACACAAGGCCTCATCACAAGACGTGACGCCATGCTTAACGATGTAGACAGAGCCTCATTATGGGAAGCCATCGAAATCGGAATAAAAAACGACCACGGCTTCACTCGCGCACACTACCACCACATGTTCAACGAACTCTCACTCAATGAACTCTCACCAGTACACAGCGCCATAAAAGAAGGTATCACAAATACCGCACAAACCGGAGTCGTCGGCGTCAGCACATTTAAACTCGAAGGAATCAAAATGCTCACAAACAACTTAGTCGATGACGGAATGGACCTCATCGTAGACTACGCACGTTTCCAGCGTAAACACGCAAGTGAAAGAAGACTTCCTCTAGTCATGGACGAACTTAAAAAATACGGCATCCACGCCAAACGCCTAATCCCACAGCTAGAAGTCCTAGCAGACTACTTCTTTAATGAAGAACACCTTGAAGAAGAATTCCCTCACAAACCACTATCACACGGCAAAGCCGCCTACGTCAGAGAAACCATCGAATTCATCAAAAACACCACACTAAACCCAACACTCCTCACCCTAGACCGCCCAGGAGATCGCCAATACACAGACTGGATCACCAACTACACCATGCCAGCAACCAGCAGAGGATCAGAAATGGACCCAGACGCAGACGGCAAATCAAACCTAATGGAGCAATTCCTAGGCACCACACCAAACATCGCAGATAACCCAAAAAGTTTAAACCTAGTCCTAGTCCCCACAGCAGGGAACAACAGAAGATACCAAGCCACCCACCACGAAGGAGCCACACTCACCTCAGACATCAGCGCTAAATACCAGTGGTCCGCAGACCTAACAAACTACCAAGACGCAGGAATCACCAGAAATGGCACATCCGTATCATTCACCAAACAACTCAACACCCCATCCCCAGGATTAACCACAGTCACCATAAATGTTAACGGAACAATCCCACCCAACCTATTCGTAAGACTCAAAATAAAACAAAACACACCATAAAAACTAACATCATCTAACAAAAAACACACCCAA
>CALGZA010000123.1 GCA_937934595.1 uncultured Verrucomicrobiales bacterium
GCAGCTATTCCAGAGCCATCTTCAAGTCTTCTAGCATTACTAGGCTTAGGTTTCCTATCTACTAGAAGGAAGCGTTAACACTATACACCTTTATCTGACTTGGTATTGCCTTCGTTTTTATCAATGCCAAGTCATTTTCACCTTCCTAAAACCATCAAAAAAATAAACCCTTTTCTCTTAAAGGATTTGCTTAATATTTTTTGATCTCTCAGACTTTTATTCGCCCCCAGCCCCTACTCATCATTTAAAATCGAAATGATATTGTAAAATATCTCCCACTCCAGCACACTCAATGCCGTGGCCACCAAACCCAGCATATCAAACAAAATCGCCTACCGCGCGCTACTCATATTAGAGAAACCCTTCGGCTGGTTACCCACATCCTGGATGTGGAGAGTAGGCGCCACTATGGGATGCATTGCCCACAAATTTGCAAAAAAACGCAAAGCTATCGTTTTAGCTAACCTAAGAATAGTCCACCCTAATCATTCAGAAGCTGATCTAAACTCACTATCAAAAAAGGTCTTTCGCAACTCATTCGCTAATCTGGCAAGCTCCATTAACACAGGTTTCATCTCTTCTAAAAGACTACAAAAAACAGTCACCCTCAACGGCCTAAAAAACATTCGCAATCTAGACCCTGATAAAGGCTGCATCCTGCTACTATTCCACATGGGCAATTGGGAAATCCTCGGAAGAACAGCTAAACTTATAGGCACCAACAAGCCCACCGCTTGCATGTTCCGCCCATTAAACAACCCCCTCATCAATGACCATATTACCCGCAACAGAGAAAAAGACGGCTGCAAGCTCTTCGCACGCAAACAAGGCCTCATCCAAGCTAGCAAATTCATCCGGAATGGCGGAATTCTAGGCATCCTCGCAGATCAGCACTCTGGCAGCGCAGGCATCACCCTCCCCCTCTTCGGTAAAAAAACCTCAATCACACCACTACCATCTATCTTAGCTCAAAAATACAACTGCCCCATCATACCTGTCACTCTAGTCACCAACTCACCTGCAAAGTGGACAGCCGAGTTCGGCTCACCAATCACTATCCAAAAAAATCTAAATAAAACAGACGCTACCAAACAGCTCATACCCATCATGGAAAACATCATGAAAAAACATAGCTCAGACATCTTCTGGCTTCACGACCGCTGGAAACTAAAACACAAACTCTAACAGCAACACTAAACACCACCAATGATCATCACACTGGCATGATAACCAGAATGAACACCACATTATAATCCCATGCCCAAAACCATTAACATCATCGCTCGCAGCAATGGCGTAGGACTAGACAGTGATGTCTCACTCCTAACCAAATCCCTAGAAACAGCTGGTTATGAAATCACCTTCTCACATTGCAGATCAAAAAAATTCTATCACAAATGGTTCACTAAAAAGAACCAATACGATCTAAACATCTTCCTCGAGCGTGTTTTCCCCATATGGTTTAACTCAGCTAAAAAAAACATCCTCATCCCCAACCAAGAACGCTTCCCCAAAAGACACATCTCCAGATTAAAGAAAATCAACAGCATCCTCTGTAAATCAAATCACGCAACATCTATCTTCAAAAAACTTGGTGCGCATACACTATACACAGGATTCACCTCAAAAGACATCCTCAGAGAAAACTCAAACAAAGACTACAATCAATTCCTACACCTTGCCGGCAGCTCTACACTCAAAGGAACGAACATCATCCTAAAACTCTGGGAAAAACACCCAGAATGGCCCACACTCACTCTACTTCAACATCAGCACAACGCCCCAGAATCTGTCCCACAAAATGTCAACCTCATCACCAAACACTTATCAGATACAGAACTCACCCAGCTAACTAACAAAATAGGCATTCATCTATGCCCCTCACTCTCTGAAGGTTGGGGGCACTACATTGTTGAAGCAATGAGCACTGAGGCAGTCGTCCTCACCACGGACGCACCCCCCATGAACGAACTGGTATCACCCACCCACGGCATCACTGTTCCATACTCCAATAGCCAACCCAGACACCTAGGAACCAACTACTTCATAAACGAATTAAAACTAGAACAGGAAATAGAAAAACTCATCCTTATGAAACCAGATAAAAAACAAGCCATCGGTAAACTAGCCAGAAACTGGTTCCTAAAAAATCACTCTCAATTCCAAAAAAAACTAGTTCTCGCCATCAACCAAATTACCGATCAATAATCCCACCCTTAAAAAAACAAATACCAACAACGACTTATAGAAAAAAACGTAATGGAAAACTCATCCATACAGCTCATCCTCGGGAACTCTAATAAAAGATTCTCAGGAGTCACCTCCACCATGCTACAGGTTCTTCCTCACCAGAAAGAACTAATGGATACTGCCATACTCGGAAATCACCACCTACCCGAAGACACCCATCACCTATCGTTTCTTCAATTCATCAAACTATGCAGAAAGCCCTTACCAAATAGCCTCCCACGCATATTCCATGCTCGCCGAAATGATGAAATGATCCAAGCCCTCATCGCTAAAAAATTATTCGGAGCTAAAATAAAAATCATTTTCACCTCCACTGCACAGCGGCATCACTCAGCCTTCACTCGCTGGCTCATGAGTAAAATGGATGCCATCATTTCCACCTGCACCGCCGCTAACGCATACCTAAAAAATCCAGCAGACATAATCATCCCTCACGGAATAGACTCAGACACCTACACCCCACCAAACAATAGAGACATAGATTCCATAAACATCGGAGTATTCGGCAGAATACGCCCCTCCAAAGGCATCGACATACTAATCGACGCCGCCATCCCCATACTAAAAAAACACCCAGAAGCAAAACTTCACATCTGCGGCGAAACCACCCCAAAATTTCAATCATATCTACAAGAACAAAAAGACAAAATAACCTCCGCAAACCTTTCAACACAAGTAAACTTCATCGGTAAAGTAGAGTTTCAAGCACTCCCTAAACTATACCAAAAAATGCACATCGTCTGCGCTCTAAGCAGAAATGAAGGATTCGGTCTAACTCCGCTCGAAGCCATGGCCTCCGGCGCAGCCGTCCTCACCTCAGAAGCAGGCGCATGGAAAGACATCATACAAAACGGCACTCACGGCTACTGCGTCCCCACCGCAGACATAAAAACAACCCAAGAAAAACTAGACCTACTCATAAGCAACCCACACCAACTACATGAAATGGGAACCGCAGGAAGAAAACATATCGAACTAAACTACACAAATAAAACAGAAGCCATCAAGCTCTGCTCATTCTTCAAAAAAATCCAACAAGCCAACACTCCCACACCTCATATCGAAAAAGATAATTAATTCAGTTCCCTTTCATTCTACATCTTCTAAAATCATCTAACATGACGGCAAAGCAACAAACACTTTCAGGCGAATTCATCTCAAAAAATGATGAATTCTCAGAAATATGTAAAACCGTAACTCATAAATTCAATCACTCCCAAGAAATCATACAAAAAGGACGTAACATACTAAAAAAAATCACTATCGATAATGAAGCCTGCGTCATCAAAGCATTCTTCGTCCCCAAGTTCCCACAAAACTACAGCTACGGACTCATCTCCAAATCAAAAGCTAAAAAATCATTCGATAACGCTAAACGCTTGTTAAAACTTGGATTCAACACCCCTCCCCCCATCGGCTACTTTGAATACCGTGCACTCGGAAAATTAAAAGAAAGCTTCTACATCTGTAAATTCGCAGCAAACACCAAAACACTGCACTCCATCATCACAGAATCACACCAACTCCCACCAGAACTCATCAAAGAATTTGCCCAATACAGCTTAAACCTACACACCGCCGGAATACTTCACAGAGACTTCAACCCCAAAAACATCCTCGTAACAGAAAATAAAAACACCTCAGAGTTCTCTCTAGTAGACATCAACCGCATCACCTGGTCACCCCCACTCTCATTGAAAGAATCCATGTCCAGCCTCTCTCGCCTACCCCTATCAGATCAAACCAGATCTATACTCATTAAGGATTACGCCTCCCTAGCAGAAGTCAGCCCAGAGAAATGCCTATCGCTACTTAAACAAGCAGAAAACAAAACTCAACGCTACTTCCGCAACAAAAAAAGACTCCGCAAAATATTCCCAAAAAAATGAATGATCACCCTTCATACCCCTGGGACCCATTCTCAGATCAACCACGCATCATGCGTGATAAAAAACTCAAACGTAAAATCTACTTCCGGGCTGCCGGCTATTTCATTAAATCCGCTTTCCTGCTCCCCCTCATCCCCATCATCATAATCATCCTAACACTCAGAAAACAATGGATGAAAACCAAAAACAATCGCTGCATAGGACTCTCCGTCCACATCGAATCAACCTGCGAAGGAAAAACCATTATCCCAACCTCTGAGCTAAAAAAAATGCTCGATGACCTAAATGTAAAACAAATCCTCATTCGCGTCCCACTATCCGCCCCAGACAATTTCAAACAATACATCCAACATATCAACGCTCTCAGCTCCCCAAATCGTGAAATCGCTATCAACCTAATCCAAGATAGGTCCGTCCTAGATGACCCACATAAACTAAAACAAAAACTCCGCACACTACTACCGCAGATCCAAGGAAATGTAGAATACATTCACGTAGGTAATGCCTACAACCGCAGAAAATGGGCATTCTATCACATCGGTGAATACCTCCGCTTCTTCAATTCAATCCGCGCAGTAACAAAAGAAATATCACCTAACACCAAACTCATCGGCGGCTCAGTTATCGACTTTGAAATCCCACCATTCCTAGAAAGCCTATTTCATTTCAATAAAGCACACTTCGATGGCTATCACTCCCATCTCTACGTAGATAGAAGAGGAGCCCCTGAAAATAAACAAGCAGGCTTTGACTTCCTAAAAAAAATAAATTTCATCAGCACCATGCACTCATGCAGCTGGAAAAGCACAGGAGAACTCTGGATCTCAGAAATCAACTGGCCACTCAAAAACACAGACAAATTCTCCCCCTGTAAAGGAAGTGTTCTAGTTGATCCACAAACACAAGCTGACTACCTAACAAGAGCCTACCTCATAGCCATAGCATCAGGAAAAATAAGAACATGCTACTGGCACCAGCTAGTCGCCCCAGGCTACGGCCTTGTCGACAACCGCAAAAAAACACCAGAAAAGCGCCCCTCCTATCACGCCTTCAAAACCCTAAACACTCTCTTCAACAACGCAGAAATAATCCACTTCGATAACGGAAACCACCAAGGCATAAAAGGTATCTACAGCATCACAGCACTCCTAAAAAAAGAGAATAAAATCACAACCATCCAAGCATACTGGAGCAAAAACGGAAAACACACCATCAGTATCTCCACTACCCCATCCACAAAATGGATCAACCAAGATGGCTCACCTATTACATTAACAGACCAATCAACAATAGAGGTTTCATCCACCGTCATCTACAAAACATCTACAAAAAACAACCTCAACTAAACACCATCCTCACCCAACAAAACCTGACCATTTAGCTGTCTTCGCGCAAAACGATTCCAACGCCTAACAATCTTTGAAGCCACAGATTTAGAAAAAATATTCATCACCGTAATCAAAACCCTATCCCCTATACCATCAACAATGACAGGCTTCACACCTCCCTCACCATCTAACTGAATCAAAATATTCTCATAGTGAATATCACTAATCAGTATCCTGTTAGATAACAAATATCCAGCTAACTCACCAAGCGCATCATACAGTTCTTCTAAATCAGTATCTGACGCCTCTAAATAATGCCTTAAAGTCCTCGAGACCCCACCATCATAATCCCTCACACACTCATAAACATAACCATCCCCCAGACTAGTAATACAGCCCCCCTTATAGTCCGCTATATACTCCATACTCACTCCCCTGCTATGCAACGCTCGGTAATAACCCAGATCACCCCTAAGCCTCTTCCTAGCCTTCCTATCAGCCTCAGGTATCTTAATACACTCACCCCTATGATCAGGATGCTCATAGCACTTACAAAATAAACCTGCAGCTATAAAATGGTTTTTCTCTATCTTTAAAGGAAGACTCTCACGCATAACATAATCCTACTTCTGTTTGTCATACAGACCTTTATAAATAGAACAACTCTCATAAATCTCATCATGAGAACCATCAGCCACTATCCGCCCCCCCTCAAGAGTCTTAGCAAAAACTAAAATCCTACCAGCATCCCTTATACTACTGAATCGATGCGCTATCAAAAACGTCGTCCTCCCCCTACTCAAATCTCTCAGAGCATCTTGTATCTGTGCCTCACTCTGACTATCCAGCGCACTAGTAGCCTCATCTAAAATCAAAATCGGCGCATCCTTCAAAAACGCCCTAGCTATAACCACCCTCTGCCTCTGACCACCAGATAAACCCTCACCTCGCTCTCCAAGCACCGTGTCATAACCATCAGGCAAACCACTTATAAAATCATGCGCACTAGCATTCTTAGCTGCATCAATAACGGCATCCATCCCAGCATCCGGATCACCTATCAATATATTCTCAGCCACAGTCCCCCTAAACAACAATGGCTGCTGACTAACCAAGGCTATGTTCTTACGTAAATCACTCTTAAGCATCATATTCACATTGACACCATCTATCTTAACACTCCCCTTCTGCACCTCAAAAAACCGCGGTATCAAAGAAACAAAAGTTGATTTACCAGCACCACTCTCACCCACCAGCGCTATCGTCTCCCCAGCATCTACACGCACATCAATATCTTTCAAAACAACATCATCATCATAACTAAACTCACACCCCTCAAAAACAACATCCCCACGTGCCTCCCCAAAAGGCACAGCATCCTCAGCATCAAAAATCTCATCCCTACTATCCAAGACATACTCCAACCTATCAAGCGCCGCCTCACCCTCCTTCATCAAGGATCCCAAGTTACCCAACTTCTTCACAGGGTCATACGCCGCATAAAGAGCCATCAACAGCGGCGTAAACTTCTCAAAAGTTAACCCCTGCTGTGCCCCAAAATAAATAGCAAAACCTATCCCCACTGCAGAAACCATCTCAACACTAGGACTCACTAAAAAACGATACTTCTGAACCTCAAAATTAAACTCTAAAAACTCACTAGTATCCTCCTTCAACTTCTCAATCTCCTTCTCCTCCATCAAAAAAGCCCTAACCGCAGGCTGTGACGCCAAGTTCTCAGAAACCGTCGCAGACATATCCCCCTGCTTCCCAACCATCAAAGCAGCCTTCTTCGCTAGCCTCTTCAAAAATATCCGTATCGGAAACACACACAAAGGAATCGTCAATATCCCCAATAACATAAACATCACACTACTATCCTTCAGCGATAAATAGACCAGAACACTCAAAGAAAAAATCAATGTCCCTGGCAAAATAATCACATTCTGAACCAACTTCATCAAAACCTCCTGCAGCCGCATCGTGTCTCCCATCACACGGCTTAACAAATCACCACCCTTATGCTTCCCATGAAAACCAAGAGACAACTTCTGTAACTTACTAAAAATATCCACCCTAACACCCTCTAATACCCTTAGCCCACAATAACTTAACAATAACTTACTCACATAAGTACTAATCCCTTTAACCACAAACACTATAGGCAATATCAAACAAGCCACCACCAAAACATTACTTCCAGCCAACCACTCTAACCAACCAGGAGCATCCGCCACCTTGCCACTATCTTCACTTGCAAAAATCACTGGAAAAACTTGATCCATCATCAAAGGTAATCCAGCACCAGTCGCCGCAGCAGCCACTAACCCAGCTAAAATACCCACAATCAACTTAACCTTAACAGGTTTGAAATAGGGAAAGTATGGTCTAAATCTCTTCATAGAATCTCCCAACAACCATCTATCCTCACAAACATTACTGCAAGCCAATAAACCACTGAAATATCATCAATTATCTCTTCGTATAAAAACTCAGATCTGCTAATCTCCAAATCGCAACATTAACAGAACACAACAGATTTAACATTAATTTTCATATCATAGATAAAAACAAGCCACAGCATCGCTAAACTAATTATCAGGAACTACACCACTTTAATCTAAACCTAAAAACACAGCATGGATACAGCCACCACAGAGACAACATCACCAGCTTCTACAACCTCAACCCTACCAGCAGACGACGTAGCAGCCATCGATGCTCTCGGTAAATCATACCAAGACTTCAAAGCAGAAATCGCTAAAGTCATCATCGGACAAGAAGAAGTCATTGAACAGCTCGCCATCTGTCTCTTCGCTCGTGGCCACGCTCTCCTCATGGGGGTCCCCGGCCTCGCTAAAACTCTCCTCGTATCCTCTGTCGCTCAGACTCTCAAACTCTCATTCAACCGTATCCAGTTCACTCCTGACCTCATGCCGTCAGACATCACCGGAACAGACATCATCCAAGAAGACGAAAAAGGCCAAAGAGCATTCAAATTCATCAAAGGCCCCATCTTCTCTAACCTACTCCTAGCAGACGAAATCAACCGTGCTCCCGCTAAAACTCAAGCCGCCATGCTCGAGGCCATGCAAGAACGTCAAGTCACCGCACTCGGTAAAGTCTACGACCTCGCACCACCATTCTTCGTCCTCGCCACACAAAACCCAGTCGAACAAGAAGGCACATACCCACTCCCAGAAGCCCAGCTTGACCGCTTCATGTTCCTCATCAATGTAGACTACCCATCCGCTAGTGAAGAAAACCGCATCGCGCGTGAAACCACAGGCGCCGCCAAAGAAGCTCTCAAAACTGTCCTCACTGGTGATGACGTCATCAAATACCAAGACCTCGTCCGTCGCGTCCCAGTTCCAGACCACATCTACGACTTCGCTGTAGAAATCGTCCGCAGCACTCGCCCAGACCTCGAGAGCACACCAGACTGGATCAAACAAAACGTCAGCTGGGGAGCAGGCCCACGTGCCGTCCAATACCTCATCCTAGGAGCCAAATCACGTGCAGCCCTTCACGGATCATACATGGCGCGCATGGAAGACATCATCGCAGTCGCTGGCCCAGTCCTCGGACACCGCGTACTCACCAACTTCGCCGCTGAGTCTCAAGGCATGACCTCTAACAAAGTTGTCGACCGCCTCGTCCAAGAAATGAGATAATGCTCAGCCGCTAACCAATCACATGGATTATTCCTTCATAGATCATCAGGTAATCGCTCGCCTCGGAGCCATTCCCATCGAAGCCCGTCAGCCCATGCTCGGTAACGCAGCGGGCAGACACCGCTCTCCCCTACGCGGTTCATCAGTAGAATTCGCCGAATACAGAAAATACGTCCAAGGAGACGATACCAGAAGACTAGATTGGAAAGCATACGCCAGATCAGACAGATACTACATCAAAGAATTCGAAGCCGATACCAACCTCCGTGCATACATGTTCGTTGACACCAGCGGATCCATGGATTTCGCGTTCGAATCAGAAACAAAAATCGAATACGCTCGTAAACTCGCATCCACTCTCGCATACCTCACCATCGACCAAGGTGACGCCGCAGGACTCTCGCTAGTAGACGAAAAAACCCACCTCGAAATGCCCCCACGCAGGAAAGTCTCTCACCTGCAACACATGTTCCAAAACCTCAATAACATCAAACCAAAAGGAGAAACAGGACTCGTTCAAGGACTACATGACATAGCTGAAAAAATCGGCTCCAGAGCAATGATCGTCATCATCTCAGACTTCTTCTGCGACCTAGAAGAACTCCAAGATGCACTCCAACACCTCAGGCACAAAAAACACGACGTCACACTATTCCACCTCATGGATCCGCAAGAAATCGCCTTCGACTTCGAACGACCACACCGCTTCGTAGACATGGAAGATAACACATCAGTCGTTGCAGAACCCACCATCATCGCTGAAGACTACAGAGAAGCCGTTAAAGAATTCCTAGAAAACATCAAAACTACCGCATTTGATGCCAATGTTGCATACAGACTCATTACAACTGACGAAAACTACGAAAACGTACTCTCAGAGTTCCTACTAGATCGTGTCCCTAAAGGAGGAAAACAATAATGTCATTTCTTAACCAAGCCATCCTATGGGGACTCCTCGCAGCCTCCATCCCAGTCATCGTCCACCTGCTCAACCGTAAAAGACACCGCACCGTCAAATGGGCTGCCATGTCATTCATTCTCAAAGCAACTAGAGAATCAAAAGGTAGAAAAAAACTAAAGCACTTCATCATCCTCACAGCCAGAACACTCGCTCTCGCCGCTCTCGTATTTGCCGTAGCGCAGCCACTCATCGGCGGCCTACTAGGATGGGGTGGCGCTAAACTAGACACTGTAGTCCTAGTCCTAGACCGCTCACTATCAATGGAAACTGAAACCGGCTCCGAAGGACTCAGTAAACGTGAGCAAGCCATCGAACAAGTCATGCAGACCCTCGGAGAAATGGGTAACCCTAACCTCATCCTTGTAGACTCAGCCACAGGCACTATCTCAGAAGTAAACCCCATCAGCACACTCAACACTCTATCCATCACCGCAGCTACAGACACAAAATCAAATATCCCAGACCTCATCGAAAAAGCTTCAAACTACATCCAATCAGCAACCACTGGTCAAACAGAAGTCTGGATAGCCTCAGACCTCCAAAGCAAGGACTGGCAACCAGAATCCTCAAGATGGAGCTCCATACGCAGCAGCCTAGACGCACTTGAACAAAAACCCAAACTCCGCATCCTCGCACTCACTGAATCACAACAAGATAACACATCCATCAGCATTAAAACCATCAAACGCCGAGATGACCTGCTCATCCTCGACTTCGAACTAACGCGCAATAACGACCTCACAGAATCAATCGTCAATGTCGCCTTCAGCATCAACGGCAAAAGCCTCATCTCCAAAAAATACTCCATCGGAGGCCAATCCATCAGCCTACAAGAAGAAATCGAACTCCCTAAAGATACCATCAACGGCCACGGCTACATCTCACTAGACCCCGATGGCAACAACAGAGACAACACCGCATTCTTCGCCTACGGAGAAGCAACACCAGCTCACACCATCATCGTATCTGAAGGTGGTGAGTCCATCCCATACCTTGAAAAATCAGCATCTCTCCCCGGATTCAAACACCAAAGCGCAGAAATCATCGCCCCCCATCAAGTCAGCAACTCCATTCTCGCTAAAGCCTCTCTCCTCATCTGGAAAGCAGAACTCCCAGAACCAGAAAAATCTCAAAGCCTTAACCGCTTCATAGAAGAAGGTGGATCAGCCATCTTCCTCCCCTCAGACCAAGAATCTGATAACCAATTCCTCGGAGTAAGCTGGGGTCAAACTCAAGAAGCTAACAGTAGCGAATACTTCATCGTAACTAACTGGAATGAAAACGACGGCCCTCAAAGAAACTACAACAACGGTGAAACCATCCCATTAGACACCCTGCGCACCATCAAAAGAAGAACTATAAAAGGTGACATCTCATCTCTCGCTGACTGGGATGACAGCTCCACCATGCTTGGACGCGTCATTCACGGCAAAGGATCAGCCATCTTCCTAGGAACACTTCCTAACAGAACCTGGTCAGACCTAGACATCGGAACCATATCCGTCCCCATCATCCAAAACCACCTCAACCTCGGCAATAAAAAATTCGGCTCTGCATTCTTCTCAGAAACAGGACGCCACACTCCACTAGCTAAACAAGAAGCAGATATCACAACCATCACAGATAACTCCAAAGTAAACGCCGCATTTGATAATGCTACCATCAAAAGCACCCCACTCTACCTTGCGGGCGTCAAACGCATCAAAGAACGCATCATCGCCACCAACCGCCCATCAGACGAAGACGTCTGGGGACAAGTAGACGATACAGAACTATCAGCCATGCTAGACGGCACTAACTTCAGCCTCTTCGAAAACGCTGGAAGCGAGGACAGCTCACTCACACAGCAAATTTGGCAGATATTCCTCATCGCAGCCCTTGTATTCCTCATCATCGAGGCTCTTCTATGCCTCAACAAAAAACCTGCGAAACGCGCCCCACAACAACCTGCAGCCTAACCAGCACAGATAACTACTTTTCATGAACTTCAGCATCTCTAAACTCAACTTTTCTCCCAGCATTACCCTATTCATCATCGGAATAGTAGCCCTACTCACCATTGGCTCACTATGCTTCCTAGCTTGGAAAAGATCAAAGCGCAGAAAACGCACAGGCATGCTAGAAGGTCTTCGCTTCTTCATCTCTCTCATCATCGTACTCATGCTCTGGAAACCAGAGTGGATCACCATCACCTACCCAGAAGATAAACAAGAAATCGGCATCATCTGGGACGCATCTGGTTCCATGGAAACCAATGACATGATCCTACCAAAATGGATGGACGAAAACTCAAAAGTCTCAACACGCGCAGAATTCGTCAAAAAAACACTCAGTGCAGAATTCTGGAAAAAATTAGAAGATAACGGCAAAGTATCCGTCTTCAACCAAAACTTCTCATCACTCCCAGCTAACATCACCCCAGAAGAAAAAGCCAAACGAGGATCAGACATAAACACACCACTCGTAAACCTTATCAAGGAACACGATAACCTCAAAGCTGTCATCCTCATCTCGGACGGAGACCACAACCTTAACCGCATCAACGGCAAACCTAACGCTCCTACCCACGCAGCACAACAGCTCCTCATCAACAGAACTCCACTCTACACCGTCCCAGTTGGCGCTAAAAAAAGCCTACCTGACCTAGACCTAACCAGCCTCTCAGCCCCAGACTTCGGCATCGTAGGAGAATACGTTCAAATCCCATTCTCTATCAAGTCCTCCATGGACAAAGATATCGCCACCACCATCACCATCAAAGATGACAAAGGATCGAAACCAAAAACCAAAAACATCACCCTGCCATCCAATAAAACCTACCGCGGTTCCATACTCTGGCAGCTAAAAAAAGAAGGCTCCTCCACACTCAAACTCTCATTCCCAGTTTCAAGAGGCGAACTCATCGCCACCAACAATAGCCAAGATTTCGTCATCGGAGCAAAAAAAGAATCCATCAAAGCACTCGTCATCGAAACCAGACCACGATGGGAATACAGATTCATCAGAAACGCACTATCACGTGATGCAGGCGTAGATCTAGACTGCCTCCTACTACACCCCAAACACGGTAAAGGAGATGGCCCTGACTACATCCAAGAATTCCCCGAAAAACTCGAAGACCTTCAAAAATACGATGTCATTTTCCTCGGAGACGTCGGCGTAGGGAAAGACCAACTCACCACTGAACAAGCTAACCTTCTCGCAGGCCTCGTCACAGAACAAGCCAGTGGAATCGTATTCATACCCGGCCCCAAAGGAAACCAACTAACCCTAAAAGACACTAAACTAGAACCCATTATACCCATCATATTTGATGAAGCTAAACCAAAAGGCCACGGCTCAGAAACACCAGCAGCACTCTACCTTACAGGAAAAGGAAAAACCTCACTGCTAACCCTCCTCGGCAAAGATGAAGCAGAAAACCCAAAAATATGGAAAAACCTCCCAGGATTCTACTGGTCTGCCGCTGTCAAGAAAACCAAAGCTGGCTCAACTACACTCGCCACTCACGCCACACGCAAAAACAGCTACGGAGCACTTCCCCTCCTCGTCACCAAGCAAGCAGGTAGCGGTAAAGCACTCTTCCTCGGTCACGACTCAGCATGGAGATGGAGAAAAGGCGTCGAAGACCTCTACCACTTCAGATTCTGGAAAAACGTTGCTCGCTGGATGTCCTACCAGCGTAACATGGCAGCAGGTGAAAGAATCAGACTTTACAGAACACCAGACCGACCAAAACCAGGTGATTACGTCAGCCTCAACGCTAACGCATTTGACTCCAACGGAGCACCTCTCACAAAAGGAAACGTTGAAATCGAAATCATCGCACCAGATAATACCAAAAAAACCATCATCATGGACCGCAGCGAAGGAAACTGGGGCGCATTCTCAGGCGGCTTCGATGTAGACCAAATAGGAGAATGGAAAGTTTCAGCTGGCATAGAAGGTGATAAAGACGCCAAAAAAGTCACCACCTCCATCATCGCACTCGGCCAACAAATCGAAAAAATAGGCAAACCTGCAAACACAGAACTCCTTAATGAAATGTCGCGCATCACCAAAGGTCAGCTAATTACCCCCGAAGAGCTTAATAATATCACCAAACTCATTGATGCCCTTCCTGCTAAATCCCCCCTCCAGTCACGCACTCCTCTCTGGGCTCATATCGCACTCCTTATCACACTCATCGTTCTTCTCGCCCTATTCTGGATAGGACGTAAGCTCAATGGCACCTTCTAAAATAAATTCTACACCTCACATTACAATACCTCACATTACAACACCTCAAACAACACCACAAAATTATGTGAAAACTTTCTGTAGTTTCTGAAAAAACATGCTTTATTAAATGCAGACATTTTCTAAAAAAACCACACAAACTATAATGAAAGGCGCACTACTACTAAACCTCGGCTCTCCAGACTCCACAGACGTTCCAGACGTAAGAAAATACCTAGCCGAGTTCCTCATGGACGAACGAGTCCTAGACATCAAAGAGTGGAAGCGTAAACTCCTCTTAAAGCTCATCATCCTCCCCAAGCGCCCCATAGCAAGCGCTGAAGCATACTCAAAAGTATGGACCGACGAAGGCTCACCACTAATCGTCACAAGCAAAAAACAACAAAAACTCGTTCAAGAAGACACCGAGATACCTATCTTCCTCGCCATGCGCTACGGCTCACCATCCACCGCAGACATCGTAGCCGAAATCAAAGAAGCAGGAATCACAGAACTCCTCATCATCCCCCTCTACCCACACTACGCCATGTCTAGCTACGAGTCAGCCGTTGTTAAAGCAATGGAAGAACTTAGAACCCAAGCCCCAGACATACGCACCAAACTCGTCCAGCCATTCTACAAAGACCCTCAATACATCCACGCACTCTGGGAATCCATCAAACCAAGCCTAGAAGGATCAGGCGCACACCTCATGATGTCATTCCACGGTATCCCTGAGCGCCACGTCAAAAAATCTGACCCATCACACGCTCACTGCCTCGTAACACCTAACTGCTGCGACACTTGCCACCCTGCACACGCCACATGCTACAAGCACCAATGCCTCACCACAGCTAAAGAACTCATAAAATACGCAGGCATCGATGAAAAGGACGTCACCATCTCATTCCAGTCCAGACTTCTTCGTGACCCATGGCTCTCACCATACACAGACTTCGAAATCGAAAGACTCGCTAAAGAAGGAGTCAAAAAACTCAAAGTCATCTGCCCAGCATTCATCTCAGATTGCCTAGAAACTCTCGAAGAAATCGCCATGGAAGGAAAAGAAGAATTCCTAGAAAACGGAGGAGAAGACTTCGAGCTCATCCCATGTCTAAACACACACCCACTCTGGATCAAATGGATGGTCGACAAAATTGAAAAGTGGGAAAGTTAATCCAAAAATAACATAATAATTTCATGCTTAAAAAACTAATCGCCATTCTGTCGCTTAGCACATTCTGCTACGCACAAGATCTAGCAGATAAACCAGCCGCAACAGTCACTTCGCAAGAAGCTTTCTTCAAAAAAGCAGCAAAACTTACGAATCTAGATCTATCTCACCTCAAGCATCCAGCCAAGCCAATGCTCTGGAAAGTCGAAGGCAAAAACCTCAAAAAGGCCAGCTACCTCTTCGGCAGTATTCATGTCTCAGATAAAAACATCATAAACCTACACCCCGCCGCTGAAGCCGCATACAAACAGGCTGACACCCTTGCCACAGAAATTGACCTCGGCCTCATCAATCAAATCAGAGCCACCACTTTGCTCATGCGCAAAGATAAACAAACCCTCCAGCAGGCCATCGGTGACAAGCTCTACAATCAATTCGAGGAAGAACTAAAAACAATCAACCCCGAACTATCAGCCGATCCATTCAACAAAATGAAAACATGGGCAGCCATGCTCATACTTGGAATGATCGATGAACAAATCAAAGGCAAAGAAATGCTAGACGCACACCTCTGGAATCGAGCTGCCAAGGACAACAAAAAAAGATGGAACCTAGAAATCTTAACCGAACAAATTGGAAGCCTAGATATTCTCACAGAGCCAGAACAAAAAATCCTACTCAAAGACTCTATCGCTGCCATGAAAACATTAAGAAAGCATAAGGTTAACATGCTCACTTTGATCAAAAAACTCTACATTCAAGGTGAAACTAAAGAACTTAGTACCTTATTCAATGTAAACATACATCTAGAAGGAGCAAACATAGAAATCGGCGAAAAATTCATGAAACTCCTACTCCCTGAACGCAATAAACGAATGACTAAGAAAATAGCAGAAACCTTTAATAAAATGCCTGAAAAATCTCACTTCATCGTTGCCGGCACTCTCCACTACATAGGTCAACAAAACGTGCCAGATCTACTCAGAAAACTCGGCTATACAGTTACAAAACAATAAAAATTAAAAAAATACGTAACTTTCTTGCAACTTCCCCTAAAGTATCAGGTTACTACCCGTGTAACCAGCATACACACCATGAAAAACAAACCTAGCAACATGAAGCAAAATCAACTCAACGATCAACTCAATGATGATCAACTCAATGAGTTAGAAAATGACGCTGTCTGGTCATTGCTTGAGCAAGCAAACAAAGAATCCACCACCAAAGCTTCACCCCTCTTTGCTAGAAACATCATGCGTGAAATCCGCCTAAACCAGCCAGAACCCGCCAACTCACTCTGGCACAAGCTGACCAGCTCTACATTCAACAAAATTGGACTCTCCCTCGCCGCCACTGCCGCATGCGCCGCTATCATAATAACCATCTCCCCTAATCAGCACGCAGACCCCATCACCACAACAGCTCAAACAGAATCACACTCTGACCTAGAATCCATCACCTTCGATGAAATCATTGCATTCCCAGATTCAGATACAGAACAAATCGCACTCGAAATGCTCGAGCTAGCCAGCCAAGACCCTCTCTACCTCTCAGAAGAAGAGATTGAGACTGCTATGCAAATGTAGCAGGCATAATCAAATGTCACAAAGATGACACACAGCTTATACTTGCCTACACCTCCTTTTCCGCTAAGTCTAAGAACATGTTGAAAGTAGGAATAAACGGTTTTGGCAGAATAGGCAGACTCGGACTAAGACAAGGATTCGATCACCCAGAATATCAGATCATACAGATCAATGAACACAAAGGAAACGCAGAGACAGCAGCACACCTTCTGGAATTCGATACCGTTCACGGAAAATGGAACAAAAACATTTCACACTCAGAAAACTCCATCACCGTCGATGAACAAGAAATACCCGTCACACACTTCAACACCATAGAAGCTGTAGACTGGTCAAACTGTGATATCGTCATTGAATCATCAGGAGCATTCCGCACAGAAGCCACTCTCAACGAATACTTCAAACAAGGCGTCAAAAAAGTAATCGTCGCCGCCCCAGTCAAAGAAGACCGAGCACTCAACGTCGTCATGGGATGCAACGACCACCTCTATAACCCAGCAGAACACAACATTCTCACCGCAGCCTCCTGCACCACAAACTGCATCGCTCCCGCCATCAAAGTCATTCACGAAAACCTCGGTATCAAACACGGCACCATCACCACCCTCCATGACATCACTAACACACAAGTCCTAGTCGATGCCCCGCACAAAGACCTGCGCCGTGCCCGCTCAGCCATAAACTCACTCATCCCCACATCAACAGGTTCAGCCACGGCCATCACCATGATATACCCTGAACTTAAAGGAAAACTCAATGGTATCGCTGTCCGCATCCCCCTCCTCAATGCCTCACTCACAGACTGCGTATTTGAACTAAATCGCCATACAACCGTTGATGAAGTAAACTCACTACTCAAGGCCGCTTCAGAAAACGAACTCAAAGGTATTCTAGGATACGAAACTAAACCACTCGTCTCTGCAGACTACACCAACGACATCCGCAGCGGCATCATCGACGCTCCTTCCACAATGGTAGTAGACGGAACCCTTCTAAAACTCCTTGTCTGGTACGACAACGAAATGGGATACGCCACCCGCATGATGGAACTTACCCAAAAAGTCGCCAAGTCCATTCAGTAATTTACCGAAGCCAAACCACAAACATCACTGTCCACTGATCACTGATGCCCCTTAAATCCTACATCTCCGTCACCCTAGCCTACTGGGTATTCATGCTCACAGACGGAGCATTAAGGATGCTCGTACTCCTACACTTCCACAAACTAGGCTTCACTCCAGACAAACTCGCATTCTTATTCATCCTCTACGAAGTAGCAGGAATCGTAACAAACATACTAGGTGGCTGGATGGGCTCCAGATTCGGTCTAAAATCAACCCTATTCGCCGGATTATCCCTCCAAATCACCGCCCTACTTGCTCTCACACTCTTTCAAGAACACTGGCCCATCACAATCTCAGTCATCTTCGTAATGGCCGTCCAAGCACTCTCCGGAATCGCCAAAGACCTCACCAAAATGAGCTCAAAAAGCTCCGTAAAAATCCTAGTAAATGAAGAAAACCAATCCAGCCTCTTCAAACTCGTAGCCATACTCACAGGCTCAAAAAACGCCATCAAAGGCATAGGCTTCTTTCTCGGTGCCCTCCTCCTATCACAATATAACTTTAACACCGCACTCTACATCCTAGCAGCACTTATCTCCATCACACTCATCTCAGCACTCATCACCATACATGGAGACTTTGGCAAAATGAAAACTAAAGTAAAATTCTCCCAGCTGTTTTCAAAAAGCCCAGCCATAAACCGCCTATCCCTCGCCAGAGCTTGCCTCTTCGCATCTCGTGATGTCTGGTTCGTCGTTGGCATCCCCATATTCCTGCATGATCACTTAAACTGGTCCTTCTCACAAGTCGGAGCATTCATGGCTACATGGATCATAGCATACGGAATTGTCCAAGCATCAGCTCATAAAATCACCGGAACAAATACAAAACAACATACACCAAAACTACAACAAGCTGTCACCAGCCTAAAAACATGGGCATTCCTCCTCGTCATCAGCTGCTTCTCCATCACATCTGCCATACACTGGAACTTCTACCCCACAGTATCACTCCTCATTGGACTCGCCATATTTGGCTTCATATTCGCCATCAATTCATCCATCCACTCATACCTCATCCTCGCATACACCAAATCAGAAGAAGTCGCCATCAATGTCGGATTCTACTACATGGCTAACGCTTGTGGCCGCCTCATCGGAACCCTACTATCAGGTCTAGCTTACCTCCACAGCGGTCTCTTAGCTTGCCTCATCTCAGCCACCATCCTCGCTCTCATCGCCGCATGCACAAACATATTCCTACCTCACAAATCAACGAATCAAGATATGACGATATGAAAGCTTGATATCTACCCAAAAGCCCTCTATCTAAGCTTTCATGCAAGCAGACGTCACCGCAGAACTCACAGCCAAACTCGAAAAACGTATCCTCGTGCTCGATGGAGCCATGGGCACTACCATCCGCGGCTACGGCCTAAACGAAAGTGACGCACGCGGAAAACGATTCAAAAATATCGAAAAAGACATACTAAACAACGGAGACATCCTATCCCTCACAAAACCAGACGTCATCCTAGACATCCACAAACGTTTCCTTAACGCAGGGTCAGACATCATAGAAACTAACTCATTCTCAGGAACCTCCATCGCTCAATCAGAATTCTTCGTCGAAGACCCAAGAGAAAAAGGTGACGGCAGCCGCAAAGACCCCGAGTTCTACCAAAAAGTCATCGAAAATACCCACCTCATAGATCTCGCTCATGACATAAACTTCCAATCAGCCAAATTAGCAAAACAAGCCTGTGATGAAATATCTAACAACACAGGAATCAAACGATTCGCAGCCGGAGCCATCGGCCCCATGACCGTCGGCCTCAACAACGCAGCCGTAGACCCCAATGACCCAGGATTCAGAACCGTCATCTGGGACCAAGTCTACCTAGACTACAAACGCCAAATCCGCTCACTCATCGCCGGTGGCGTAGACATCCTCATGGTAGAAACCATCTTTGATGCCCTTAACTCCAAATGCGCCCTCGTCGCCATCCAGGACATCTTCGAAGAAGACAAAATCAAATTACCAGTCATCATCTCTGCCGCCGTAGGCCTCGGTGGAGAAACCATGATCTCCGCTCAAAAAGCAGAAGCTCTCTGGAACTCAGTTGCAAACATCAAGCCACTCGCTATCGGACTCAACTGCTCACTCGGCCCAGACCAAATGAGACCCTTCATCAAAGAACTCAGCGATGTCGCAGAATGCTTCGTCTCCTGCTACCCTAACGCAGGCATGCCAGACGCCCTGTCAGAAACAGGATTCCCCCTCCTCCCCGCAGACATGCACGATCGCCTTCACGACTTCGCCACTGCAGGTTTCCTAAACCTAGCAGGTGGCTGCTGCGGAAATACACCAGAACACATCGCAGAAATCGCCCGTGCCGTCAAAAACGTAGAACCACGCACTATCCCCAAAATAGAACCCCTCATGCGCCTCTCAGGCACAGAAGCATACAACCACACCACAGATAAAAACTTCCTCATGATCGGTGAGCGCACTAA
The DNA here is from genome assembly GCA_937934595.1 of uncultured Verrucomicrobiales bacterium. Taxonomy (GTDB): domain Bacteria; phylum Verrucomicrobiota; class Verrucomicrobiia; order Verrucomicrobiales; family Akkermansiaceae; genus Rubritalea. The sequence continues at coordinate 20,661 of CALGZA010000123.1, forward strand.
CGTCGCAGGCTCCCCAGTCTTCAGAAAAATGATCCAAGAAGGCAGACTCGAAGACGCTCTCGCCGTAGCCCGCCAACAAGTCGAAAACGGTGCCCCAGTCATAGACATCTGCTTCGATGACGGACTCATAGACGGCTCAGCCATGATGACACGTTTCCTAAATCTCGTCCAGTCAGAACCAGACATCACCAAAGTACCCATCACCGTAGACTCATCAAAATGGGAAATCATCGAAGCCGGACTAAAATGCCTACAAGGTAAAGGAATAGTAAACTCCATCTCACTCAAAGAAGGTGAAGACACATTCAGAGAAAATGCACGCACCGTCATGAAATACGGTGCAGCTGTCGTCGTCATGGCATTCGATGAAAATGGACAAGCAGCCACATACGATGATAAAATAAACATCTGTAAACGAGCATACAACATACTTGTCAATGAAGTTGGATTCAACCCACAAGACATCATATTCGACCCAAACATCCTCACCGTAGCAACAGGTATCGAAGAACACAACAACTACGCCGTGGACTTCTTCAAAGCAACAAAGTGGATCAAAGACAACCTCCCAGGTGCAAAAGTCTCAGGCGGCGTATCTAACGTCTCATTCTCATTCCGCGGAAATAACCCAGTCAGAGAAGCCATGCACGCAGCATTCCTATACCACGCAGGAAAAAACGGCATGGACATGGGTATCGTTAACCCAGGAATGTTAGAAGTCTATGATCAAATAAAACCAGACATGCTAAAACACGTCGAAGACGTCCTTCTAAACTCAGACCCAGACGCCACAGAACGTCTCCTAGATTTCGCTGAACAGTTCAAAGGAATTAAAAAATCAACGCAAAAAGAAGACCTAGAATGGAGAAAACTAACAGTCGAAAAAAGACTAGAACACGCACTCCTTAAAGGAATCGACACATTCATTATCGAAGACACTACAGAAGCGCTAGAACAATATAAAATCCCACTCAAAGTCATCGAAGGACCACTCATGGACGGCATGGGAATCGTCGGAGACCTCTTCGGAGAAGGAAAAATGTTCCTCCCGCAAGTCGTCAAATCCGCCCGCGTCATGAAAAAATCCGTCGCCTACCTTGAACCATTCATGGCAGAAGAAAAAGCCATCAAAATAAAAGAAATCGCCAAAGACCTCATCAAAAAACAACCCAACCTATCACAAGCAAATGCCGAAATAGACGCCGAAAAAACCATGACCGCCGGACGCGTCCTCATGGCAACCGTCAAAGGAGATGTCCATGACATCGGAAAAAACATCGTCGGAGTCGTCCTCGCTTGCAACGGATTCGAAGTCATAGACATGGGCGTCATGGTACCAGGAGATAAAATCATCGACACCGCTATCGAAAAACGTTGCGACATCATCGGCCTCTCCGGCCTCATCACGCCATCACTAGACGAAATGGTCAATGTCGCCAAAGAACTAGAACGCCGCAACCTAAACATACCCGTCCTCATCGGCGGCGCCACCACCAGCCCAGCACACACCGCTGTAAAAATTGCTCACCACTACAGCGGCCCCATCATCCACGTACTCGATGCATCACGCTCCGTTCCCGTCACCACCACCCTCCTCTCAGACGACAAAAAAGAAAATTACGTCAAAGAAAATGAAACCAGACACCAAAAACTCAGAGACAACTTCAACAAAAAATCAAAACCAACCATCTCTCTAACAAAAGCACGCGACAATAAAGTCCAAATCGACTGGAATAAATACTCCCCTCCACATCCCGAATTCACCGGCACCAGATCCATTAAAAACCAATCACTCCGTGAACTCGCTGAATACATCGACTGGACACCTTTCTTCCACGCCTGGGAACTACGTGGAGTCTGGGACAGAGAAAATAAAACACTCAAAACCCGTAACAAAGAAGCCGCCAAAGTCGCACAAAAACTCTACCAAGACGCTCAAATACTCCTAGAAGACATCATCTCTAACAAAAAATTCACAGCCCACGGAATCTACGGCTTCTTCCCAGCACACTCCCTCGGAGATGACATCATCCTCCCAGAAAACAACACCACCTTCCACACCCTCCGTCAACAAAACGCCAAAACAAACAACAACCAAAACCCGCACTGGGCACTCAGCGATTTCATATCCACCAAAAAAGAAGCAAACGACCACATCGGAGCCTTCGTAGTCGGAATTCAAGGCGCAGACAATTGGGCAGCAGAACTACGCGGCAAACACGAAATTGACTCAGCCATCATGGTCCAAGCCATCGGTGACCGCCTCGCAGAAGCCTTCGCAGAACTACTACACCACCGCGCCAGAATAGCATGGGGAATCGAAAGACCCGGACAGTTCAATAACAACGAACTCATCAAAGAAATCTATCAAGGAATCCGCCCAGCACCAGGCTACCCAGCTCAGCCAGACCACACCGAAAAACTTACCCTATTTAAGCTCCTCAACGCCACTGAAGAAATCGGGGTAGAACTCACTGAATCATGTGCCATGCACCCAGGTTCAGCTGTATCAGGACTCCTCTTCTCCCACCCAGATAGTAAATACTTCGCCATCGACAACATCCAAAAAGACCAAATCCTAGACTACGCACAACGCAAAAAATGGGACACCGATACAACCGAAAAATGGCTAGGCCCATGGCTAGGCTACTAATCTATAGTCCTACCTAAAACAAATCTCCAGCCATACATCATCTAACCACCATAGCATTAGAACTTGTGAGAAACTTCCCCCCATAGTAGCATAGTATTTTACTCAGCTACTCATGCACTATCTCAAAAACAACAAAACAAAACGTCTCAATGCCTAGAATCGGACTCATTGCCCTCAGCGGTCTTCGTGTCTGTGATACCTCTTTGTTAGAAAGAGGCCTCTCATTCCCATCTCTTGCATCACGAGCCACACAGATAGAAGCCCTCCCATCACTAGGACTACTCACTCTAGCCGCCCTAACACCTCCAGAATTCGAAATCGAATACCATGAAGTAAGAGACCTAGAAAACGTCCCCACACACTTCGACATCGTAGCCCTCTCCACACTCACAGCTACCGCAAAAGAAGCCTATAAACTAGCCGCTAAATTCAAAGAAATCGGAACCACCGTCATCATCGGAGGACTCCACGCTACTCTCTGCCCAGATGAAGCCCAGCCTCACGCAGACGTCTTAGCCATCGGAGAAGGTGAAACAATCTGGCCCCAGATAATGCAAGACTTCTTAGACGCTAAACTCAAACCTCGATACAACGCTAAACTCCTACCAGCTTACGACTTCACGAACTCTCCCACCCCAAGCTTCGAGCTCCTAAACCCTGATCGCTACCCTCGCTTCACAGTCCAAACCCAACGCGGTTGCCCATTATCCTGCGAATTCTGCGCTGCCTCAATGAGACTCTCCCCAAAGTTCCGCGTAAAACCCGTCGCCAATGTCATCCGTGAAATCCAGCATCTCAAAGCTCTCTACAACAAACCATTCATCGAATTCGCTGACGACAACACCTTCTCTAACAGAAAACACAGCAAGCTGCTCATGAAAGCACTCGCCAAAGAACATATCCGCTGGTTCACAGAAACAGACATATCAGTCGCTCAAGATGAAGACCTCCTCAAAATGATGAGAGATGCCGGCTGCGCCCAAATCCTTATCGGTTTCGAGTCTCCATCCAGATCCACACTCCAAGGAGTAGAACTCAGCTCAGACTGGAAAGCACGCCGAACAGACTCCTACCTAAAATCAATAGAAACCATCCAAAAACACGGCATCACGGTAAACGGTTGCTTCATCATGGGAATGGACGGAGACGGACCAGAATCATTTGATAACGTCTTCAACTTCGTCCAGCTCTCAGGACTATATGATGTCCAGCTTACCTACCTTACGCCCTTCCCAGGCACCCCACTCTACCATAGACTAACAGAAGAAGGCCGCATCATTGTCGATGACGCCTCTGAGCGCTGCACACTATTCGATATCAACTTCCAACCATCAGACATGACCGTCAAACAACTCAGAACTGGCTACCAAAAACTCATCTCACAAATATACGAGCCCAGCTTCGTCGCCCAACGATATAAAAATTTCCGTAACCACCTGCGTTCACAAATCAAAAATCGCCATAACAAATAACCTCCTCACCCACTTCCATGACTCAGCAAGAAACTCCACCACCAAAAATCTCTGACACCTTTTTCTTCCTCCTAGGAAATAAACAAGCCATCCAGCGCCTAGCACACTCCCATCACACCATCGCCATCGCCGCACTCCTAGTCATCACCGCCGGCCTAGCAAGAAACTATGACCACTATGACCTCACCTCACAGTGGCAGTGGATATACGGCCCATACATCGCATCACTTATCACCTCAGTCATCATCTACATCTGCGGCTGCACCAGGCATTTCGTAAAAAAATCCATACCCTACATCACATTCCTCTCCCTCTACTGGATGACATCACCCTGTGCCTGGCTCTACGCCTTCCCCATAGAAGCACTCACTGATATAGTCACAGCTACACGCTGGAACATCGCATTTCTCGCCATCGTATCCATCTGGAGAATCCTATTAGTATCACGCTTCATCAGCGTCCTCAGCGGTGAAAAATTCTTCATCTCTCTCATCGGCGTAGCCTGGCCAGCATCAGCCATCATGTGCGTTGCTAGCTTAAATAAAGGAATCGAACTCGTCGGAATCATGGGAGGAATAGAACTATCAGAACATGAAATCATACTCCGTGACGCAGCAAACTTCACCACATCTTTTTGCTTCTTCATAGCCATATTAACCACCCTCATTCACCTAATAATCTTCATCCGTCACAAATATAACCCAACTCAACTAAAACCACTTATCAAATCAAAAACCCTACTCTCCTCAACCCCAAAAAAACTATACCTATTCACCTCCATCATCCTTACCATTAGCCTTATAATCGCAGCATCTCTCCCCTTCCAACAACAAATAAAAAACAACAACACAATAACTCAACTCTCTAACAAAGAGGAATACAAAGCAGCCGTCATTCACGCATCAGCTCTCAAACGTAATAACTTCCTCATACATCACGAATTCCCACCAGGTAAAAACCTCAACTTCCAAGGCTACTCAAAAAACATTCCTCTACTCATGAACACCACCGCCAAGACCCCAAAATGGCTTATCAATGAATGGCTCAAAAACGTAATACCAAAGAAAAAAATAAATAGAACTCATGACCAAATCGAAAAAATATTCAGCAAACACAAAACCTCTACGCTCTCCCCCCACCAATTAAACATAAAAAAGAAAATCATTTCTCAGCTTACGGCAGAAGAAACCACGCCCCCCAAAGAGTAACATTAAAACTTTCGAAAACACTCTCAATAGCCAGCCCAGAAAACAATATAGCTATCATTCGCCTTAGCCAAAACATCAATAATTAACCAAAAAAACAGAAAGACGCATTAGCTACTTGAACCCGGCCTTTAAATTCCATTGTTTCTTTAAATTTGTAGTAAACAAAAACTCTGAGCAGTTTCCAAATATATTAAAACTACTATCAACCCAGAATAACTGTGAAAATGGTATTACCATCCTATCAGCTAACTCTAAACGAAATGCAGCTTCCTGATCTTTATCTTTCTTCGGATTGCATGGGCGAGTCGCTTTAACTAGTCACGCCTACCCCCACCCCAACAACCGCCGCCAAAGCTGAAACTACGACAACGCCGGCAACTGGAACAGCATCAGCCAAAACGGCAGACCACAACTCAGAAGCCATATCGCCAGTGCCAAATCACCCAGCTTTAACGCAAAGCCACCAAGCACGATGCAAAAGGCAACTTGACTGACTAACACATAAACAATAAAAGATACACAGTGACCTACGATCCAGACAACCGCATCATAACCATCAAAGCCGGCAAACGCACCGTCAGCTACCGCTATGATGCCCTAGGACGCCGCGTCATCCGCATAGAAGGCACCAAGCGCAACGCCCTCATCTGGTGGGGGAACAGCGAATGCTCAGAGCACCTACACCGTGGCGGCCAAGCCGTGATCCAAAACGACATCATGAGCCACCCGACACGTCTCAACGCCGTAGTCGCCCGCGCCAAGCAAGGCAGCAAATTCAAGATTCAATGGTATCACAAAAACTACCTAGACCACGTCTACGCAGTCAGCAGCAAGCGTGGCAAGCTCCTAGAGCAATACCGTTACACCGCCTTTGGAGAGATAGAAATCTACAACAGCCTAGGCCGCCGCACGCCAGTGACACGGATAGGGAATGACATCACCTGGAACACACGTCGCCGAGACGCCGTCACCAAGCACTACCTCTACAAATACAGGCACTACGACCCACAACTAGGGAGATGGCCAAGCAGAGACCCGATTAGGGAAAGAGGAGGTGTAAACCTTTATGCTTTTGTCGAAAACGATAGTTTGAATAAATGGGATGCTTTAGGTTGGGTTACGATTAAACGCAGTGAAAACGTTATAATATTAGATCAAAAGGGTAAAACTGGTTATGTTTCGCATACTGCCAAAGTAACGTTTAAAAAATTCAATAAGGACGGTAAATGTTGTTTTACAGCAGACACTATTGAATGGAGGATTGAAACTCATTTACCTCTTCTAAGTGTAAAATTCAAACCAAACTGGAAAAATTACCCCAAAGATCGTAGAAGAACCTGGATTGATAGACTTAGAAATGTTACTCCATATACAAGGGAAGGTCTAGAAGCTCATGAAGCTGAGCATGTTCGTCAGATGGAAACAGTCAGTAAAGAAACAGAAGCATACCTAAAAAAGAAATTTTCTAAAGAGCTCTGTTATAAAACAGCAAAGGAAAGAGATGAAAAATACGACCTAGTTACTAAGCTCTATAAAGATTGGAAAAAAACAGGTAATAAACCTTGGTCAGAAAAATACAAAACACAAGGTGGCTATACTATGTTAAATGCAGCTGAACGACTATCTACAGCTGTAGAATTTAAAGTCTATGATGAACAGTATAAGGCTTATCTCGAAAGTTTAAAACCATAAGATATAATGAATACAATAAATAGTATTATATTGAATCTAGTATTTATTTTTACATTCGCAAATTTAGGATATTCTGAAATTTTGAAAAATAATGATCAATCTACATTTCTACAGCTAGAGCTAACATCCTCTGTAAAAAGAAATGCATTACTCCTGAAACACCTTAAAAAAGAATCTTTTAGAAATTATGCTCTTACAAATAAAAGTATATTTTCAGATTCTATAATGGCTAATTTAGCTGTAATCAAGAGCCTAATTCATGCACCTGTAAAGAATGATAGTAGTCCAATATTTCACCGCTCTGATAGGCGATCAGCCGAAGATAAGGCAGAATTGGAAGCTCTTATAGACGAAGCCATAACGACAATGATTGGGTTTCACGAAGATTTAAATGAGAAGAGTAGCTTTAGTGATCAGTTGAAGCTTATGAATAATTCTCTTGAGAAAGCATTGAAAATTACATCTTATAAACACGGGAAGAATAGGGAAAAATAGAAAAAAGGGTTCTATAATTTAGAATAGTCATAGATGCTATATGGCAGAAGGGACATAGGTTTTTAGTCTTTCAGAGTCAAAGAGCAAATCTCCTACCAAATCCACCCCCGCACTCCACACCCCAAAGGACTGTCACGCTCCCTGCTTTCATGCCATCTCACAAAGGAAAGGGCAAAGGGGTCAGGTTCTGGTGATAGCAAAAAGTATAATGAAGCTGTAAAAGAAATGCTTGAAGAAGGAAAGAAAAATGGACAAGTTCCAACTAAATCGTAAAATAATTAGAGAATATGATTTTAGAACTAATCCCGAATGTTGGCTTATCCAAGCTTAAGTTAGGTTCATCTAGAGATGAAGCTAGTGAGAGTTTAAGATACTTAGGAATGCACATAGAAAATGCTGATGATACAATCGATTATTCTTGTGATTCCTCGATCCAACTCGAGTTTGGAGATTCAGGCTTGCTACAGTATATTGGAGTTACTTGGCATAAAAGCTATAACTTTCATTATAGAGGAGTTAACGTTTTTAATACCGAAGCTAAAAAGCTTTTCAATTTAATCAATGAATATGAATCTCAAAAGTCAGAGTTTAATGATTATGAACATGTGTTTCCTGGTCAAATTATAACCCTTTGGGACTCTGACGAACAATATGACCGTTTTAAAAATGAAAGTCGCAAAATCTGGGCTTCTGTTGGGGTTGGTAATTTAGAATACTTAGAAGGTATTGAGAATCTTTGAATGACCCAACGAGCCAGCCAATAGCATGGAACGTGCCTGAGCCTCCCCATCAATTTCGAGCAGGTAGTGTCTTAAATAATAAATTAAATGGACAGACAAATTATACACACTTCCTATTGATTCAATACCTCAACCCTGCTATTCTCTACCCATGGCTAAAGCAAGACTACTAGCACCCTGGATCAACCAACATAAAAGATCCGCCACCTACCACGTCATCTCGCGCGTCGTCGACAGACAATTCATACTCGGCGACACACAACGCGAACAATTCATCAGATACATGCG